>NZ_JBSHKH010000002.1:0-178936 GCF_053643595.1 Streptomyces sp. NPDC055506
GTCGCGCTTTCGGCTTCCGTGCGACGTCTACGTCTACGTCTACGTCTACGTCTACGTCTACCTGCGTACGATCCTGAAGAGCCGTATCTCCCGCGCCACCCGCGCCTGGTACGCGGCGTACGGCGGCCAGAACTCCAGCACCGCCTTCCACGCCGCCGCCCGCTCCTCTCCCTGAAGCAGCCGGGCCGTGACCGGGATGTCCTGGCCCTTCCAGCTGATCTCGGCTCTCGGGTGGGCCAGCAGATTGTGGCTCCAGGCGGGGTGCCCCGGGCGCCCGAAGTTGGACCCGACCAGGATCCAGCCGCGCTCACCGTCGCCCTCCGGCATACAGGCCAGCGGCGTCCGCCGGGCCAGCCCGCTGCGCGCCCCGGTGGCGGTCAGCACCACACCCGGCAGCATCTGCGCGCTGAGCAGCACCTTTCCACGGGTGAGCCGGTGCACGGCCCGGTCCAGGGCCGGGAACACATGGGGTGCCACCCGCGCGAACCCCGGGGTGGAGGACACCTTCTGCACGAACCGCACGCCCCTCATCGGCCGGCCTCCTCGAAGACATGCGCCGCGTCGGCGGCCCGCGCCCGCAGCCGGTGCACCGGCCCGAACAGCAGCTCGTCCCCCGCGGCACGCTTGAAGTACAGCTGTGTGTCGTGCTCCCAGGTGAACCCGATGCCGCCGTGCAGCTGGATCCCCTCGGCGGCGGCCCCGCGCAGGGCCTGAAGCGCCTGGGCGAGGGCGAGGCCGCCTGCCTTCTCGCCTTCGCCTGCGGCACCGGCCCAGGCCGCGTAGTACGCCGCCGAGCGGGCCGCCCGCACCTGGACGTACGCGTCGGCCAGCCGGTGTTTGACCGCCTGGAAGGAGCCGACCGGCCGCCCGAACTGCTCGCGCCGCCCCACGTACTCCACGGTCCGCTCCAGCACCCGGTCGGCGGCCCCCACGGCCTCGGCGGCGAGACAGACGGCGGCGGTGTCGCCGAGCCGGGCGAGGGCGGCGAGGACGTCGCCGTCCTCCCGCCCCAGCAACTCGGCTTCCACCTCGCGGAGTTGGACGCGCGCTTGCGGACGGGTCGCGTCCAGCGCGGTCTGCCGTGTGCGGGTGAGCCCGGCGGCGTCCGCCCGTACGAGGAAGAGCAGGACGCGGGAACGGGCGAACCCCCCGGTGTGCGCGGGGACCAGGAGCAGCCCCGCGCTGTGCCCGTCGAGGACCTGCCCGGCCTCCCCGTACAGCCGCCAGCCGTCCGTCCGCCGGGCCTGCACTCCCCCGGCGCGTCCGCCGCCGGCCCACGTCCCGCGCGGGTCGTGGCCGGTGAGCGCGAGGGCGGTGGCGAGGGCGGTCCCCGGTACGGCGAGGGCCGCGGTGAGGGCGCCGGAGGCGATGCGCGGGAGGAGGCCGGCCCGCTGGGTGTCGGTGCCGAGGGCGAGGAGCAGCGGGGCCGTGAGGACGGCCGTGGCGAGCAGCGGCGAGGGGGCGAGGGCCCGGCCCGTCTCCTCGCAGGCCAGGGCCAGCTCGGTGACGGAGCAGCCGACACCGCCGTAGGTCTCGGGGAGGGCCAGCCCGGGGAGGCCGAGCTGCTCGGCGAGGGCGGTCCACAGGGCCGGGTCGTGTCCGGCCGGGGTGTCGAGGGCGGCCCGCAGTTCCACGGGTCCGCACCGCTTGTGGAGGAGCTCGCGCAGGGTGCGGCGGATCTCTTCCTGTTCGGCGGTGAGGCGGGCGTCCATGGGGGTACCTCCGCATCTGACGGTGCGTCATATTAGGCCGCCTTGACGGGGATGCCCAGAGCCCCGGCGCTCCCTCCTGAGCCCTATCTGATGTACCGTCAGATTCATGGTTGGCCGGAGGAAAGTGGCCGTCGTCGGCGTGGCCCTCTCGGACTGCGGCCGCGTGGACGACGCGACCCCGTACGCCCTGCACGCCCAGGCGGCCCGCCGCGCCCTGGCCGACGCGGGCCTGGACCGCTCGCTGGTCGACGGCTTCGCCTCGGCGGGCCTGGGCACATTGGCCCCCGTCGAGGTCGCCGAGTACCTGGGGCTGCGTCCCACCTGGGTCGACTCCACCTCCGTCGGCGGCTCCGCCTGGGAGGTCATGGCGGCCCACGCGGCGGACGCGATCGCGGCCG
The DNA here is from genome assembly GCF_053643595.1 of Streptomyces sp. NPDC055506. NCBI lineage: Bacteria > Bacillati > Actinomycetota > Actinomycetes > Kitasatosporales > Streptomycetaceae > Streptomyces > Streptomyces sp. NPDC055506. The sequence continues at coordinate 2,111 of NZ_JBSHKH010000002.1, forward strand.
GGCACGCGCGCGTGGTGCTGCTCGCCTACGGCTCGACGGCCCGCGCGGACGTGAAGGCGGGCCGCCGCACCGGGACACTGTCCTTCGGCACCCGCGGCCCCCTGCAGTTCGAGGCCCCCTACGGCCACACCCTGATCGCCAAGTACGCCATGGCGGCCCGCCGTCACATGATCGAGTACGGCACGACGATCGAGCAGCTCGCGGAGGTGGCGGTCCAGGCCCGGGCCAACGCGGCCCTGAACCCGGAGGCGATGTTCCGCGCGCCGGTCACTGTCGACGACGTCCTGGCCGGTCCGATGATCGCGGACCCCTTCACCAAGCTGCACTGCTGCGTCCGTTCCGACGGCGGGGCGGCGGTGCTGCTGGCGGCGGAGGAGTACGTACGGGACTGCCGTACGGCACCGGTGTGGGTGCTGGGCAGCGGGGAGCACATCAGCCACTCCGCGATGTCCGAGTGGCCGGACTTCACGGTGGCGCCGGCGGCGGTGAGCGGACGGCTGGCCTTCGAGCGCGCGGGCGTACGGCCCTCGGAGGTCGACTTCGCCGAGATCTACGACGCGTTCACCTATATGACCCTGGTGACGCTGGAGGACCTCGGGTTCTGCGCGAAGGGCGAGGGCGGGGCGTTCGTGGAGAAGGGCCGGCTGCGGGTCGAGGGCGGCGAGCTGCCGGTGAACACCGACGGGGGCGGTCTTTCGGCCCAGCACCCCGGGATGCGGGGTCTGTTCCTGCTGGTGGAGGCGGTACGGCAACTGCGGGGCGAGTGCGGCGACCGACAGGTGCGACGCGGCGACGGCTCCCTGCCGCGGCTGACGGTGGCGTCGGGAACGGGGGGCTGGTTCTGCTCGTCGGGGACAGTGGTGCTGGGGGCGGGGTGAGACAAGGGGAACACCGATGCCGGGGCCGGTGTTGGCTTGGGGAAGAAGGATCTGAGCGAGCCGCTGGAGGAGACCCGGAATGGCCCTGACCCGCGAAGAGCGCGAACAGTTCCTGGCCGAGCCGCACATCGCCGCGCTGGCGGTCGACGCGGGGGCGGGCCGTGCCCCGCTCACGGTGCCGATCTGGTACCAGTACGAGCCCGGTGGCGACATCTGGATCATGACGGGCCTCGATTCCCGAAAGAACGAGCTGATCAGCAAGGCGGGCCGGTTCTCGCTGATGGTGGACCGGCTGGAACCGACGATCCGCTACGTGTCGGTCGAGGGCCCGGTCGTCGACACGGCCCCCGCGACCCTCGAGCTGCTCCGGGAGCTCTCGGCCCGCTATCTGCCGGCCGACAAGGTCGACGGCTATGTCGACTTCGCCTGGAAGAACCACGGAGAACAGCTGGTGCTGCGGATGCGGCCGGAGCGGTGGGTGTCGTCGGACCTGGGGCAGGTCTGACCAACACTCCCGGGTGACAATCGGCCCATGGCACCCGATCTTCACGAGCTGCTGAGGTCCCTGCGCGTCTGGGACCCGCAGTCCACGCACCTGCCTCCCTTCGACCCGACGGCCGCCCCCGCGACCCCGCTGCCGCTCTTCACCGAGTGGTTCGCGGCGGCGGTGGCGGCCGGGCAGACCGAGCCGCACACCATGTCCCTGGCGACCTCGGACGAGTCCGGCCTGCCCGACGTACGGATCGTCATGCTGCACGGCGCGGACGAGACCGGCTGGTCCTTCGCGTCCCACGCCGGCAGCCGCAAGGGCCGGCACCTCGCCGCCCGGCCGTACGCCGCCCTCACCTTCTACTGGCCGGTGCTGGGCCGCCAGGTCCGGGTCCGCGGCCCGGTGACGGCGGCCCCCTCCGCCGACGCCCAAGGCGACCTGCACGCGCGGTCGACGGGCGCCCTGGCAGCCGCGCTGACCGGCCGCCAGAGCGAGGTCCTGGACTCGGTGGAGGACCTGACCCGGGCGTCCGAGGCGTCCTGGGAACGAGCCCGCAGCGAGCCGGAGGCTCCCGTGCCGTCCTGGACCCTGTACCGGCTGCGGCCGGACGAAGTCGAGTTCTTCCAGGGCGACGGACAGCGACGGCACGTACGGCTGCGCTACCGGCGCGGGGAGGAGAAGGAGGGGTGGGTGCGAGAGCTGCTGTGGCCTTGAGGGGCCACGTGCCCCGGCTCCCCGGTCGGCGTCAGTGGACGGCCGTGCGGACATCCGTCGCGTGGAGCTTGACGGACTCGCCGACCCTGGTCAGCGCGGCCGTTCGTTCCTGGTCGGTCATGCGGGCCGGGCCGTAGGTGATCACGGGGGCGAGGACCTCGAAGCCGACGAACTCCAGCATTCCGCGGTGGATGTGGAACAGGAAGTCGTCCATCGGGCCGAAGGCGCCGCCGGGCCGGAACGACTCGTCGGCGCCGCCGGTAGTGAACAGCAGCATCGCGCGCTTGCCGGCGAGCGCCGCGTCGCCGAAGAGTCCGTGGTCCCCACCGAAGACACCGCCCATCACGAAGACCCGGTCCACCCAGCCCTTGAGGATGGCGGGCAGCGAGAACCACCACAGCGGGAACGACAGGACGAGCAGATCGGCGGCGAGCAGCCGGTCGAGGTGGGCCCTGACGGTCGCGTCCAGCGTCCCGTCCCGGACCGCTCGCATCTGCTCGGCCTGCGGCTTGAAGGCGCCCTCCACCGGCGCGAACTCCTCGCGGGCGAGGACCGGGGCCCATGGGTCCGCGTAGAGGTCGAGGACGTCGACCCGGTACCCGGCGTCGCGCAGGGCCTGGGCCGCGGTGGCCATCTGGGCGGTGCTGAACGACCGGGGCTCGGGATGAGCGTGAACGATCAGGGCGGTGGGTGCGGCAGCGAAACTCGACATGACGAGATCATATCGACGTATTGCGATACGTCAATCAGATGGTGGTGCCGATCGACCGCTCCAGGTGCGCCAGCCGCTCCTCACTGCGCCGGTAGTGGGTCCACTTGCCCACCCGGGTGGACACCACGAGGCCCGCGCGTTCGAGCGTGCTCATATAGCTGGAGACCGTCGACTGAGCCAGTCCCGCCTTCGCCTGGATGTGCGTGACGCACACCCCGACGGAACGACGATCCGCGATCGGCTCGTACTCGCCGAAATGCGCGTCGGGGTCCTTCAGCCACTGCATGATCTGCAAACGGGCGGGATTGCCGAGGGCCTTGAACACCTCGATCAGATCACCCGAATCCAGTCCCGCCGGCGCGACCATGGGGCCACCTCTCTCGTCAGACAGTCCGACACACCACGATATCTCGATCCGTTCTCCCTCGACGGGCCCGTCGGGCTACGCGAAGTCGTACACCGCGAAGTCCGCCACCGCCCGGTACCCGATCCGCTGGTACAGCCCGTTGCTGGTCGGGTTCGCCAGGTCCGTGAAGAGCAGCACTTCCTGTGCGCCGGAGGCGAGGGCGGTGCGGCTGATCTCGGCCGTGGCCGCGCCCGCGTAGCCGCGGCCGCGGAGGTGGGGCGGGGTGTAGACCGGGGCGACGCGGATCTGGCCGGCGATCAGAGGGGTCCTGCCGGCCATGGCCACGGGCGTGCCGTCCGGGGCCTCCCAGAAGGTGACGGCGCCCTGTTCGATACGGGAATCCACCCACTCCTCGGCGTCGCGGAGGGTGCCCATGCCGATCGCGGCACTGAACTCCCCGTACCAGCGGATGAGCAGGGCGCGGTCCGCCTCGACGGCGATACGGGGCGCGCCGGGCGGTGCGGGCGCGGGCACGGTCAGGGTGCCGAGCCGGTAGAGCCGCTGGCGCTGACGGAGCGTGGCCGTGGCGCCCGTGTGCCGCCGCCAGGCCTCGGTGAAGGCGGCGGCGGTGTCGCGATCGGCGTTCACACCGGGCAGTCGCTGCCCGAGAGCGGCCAGTCGCGCCGCGAGGGCGTCGGCCTCCTCGGGGGTGAGGGCGGTGAGGTTCAGCCAATGGGGCGGGGTGCGGAAGAAGGAGGCCCGGACGGCCCCGTCCCGCTCCAGTACGCCGAACTCCGGCACCCCGTCGCCGTAGACATGCCGTCCGCGGGTGCGCAGCGCCTCCGTGACGGCCAACGGGACGGTGTGCAGGGCCGGTTGGGAGCGGAGGAAGGATCCCGCGCGGGCGAGGAAGTCGTCGAGGTCCTGGGTGAGGTGCCAGTCGTCGGTACGCATGCTCCATGGTGCCGCCCGTGCCCCGGCCGGCACCTCCGAATTACGCCCCGGTGTCCACTCCCGCCTCCGGTTCCGGATCCGTGGCCAGTCGCGCGTGCAGATGGGCGTCCCGGAACGCGTCGTGCCGGTCCTCCTCGAAGATCGCCCCGCGCAGGGTTCCCTCGTACGCGAAACCGCATCGCTCGGCTATCCGGCACGACACGTCGTGACCGACCGCGTGGTCCAGCTCCACCCGGTGCAGGCCGAGTTCGGCGAAGGCCCAGCGGGTGGCGAGCAGCAGGGCCCGGGTGGCGACGCCCTGGCCGCGGGCCTCGGGGAGCACCCAGTAACCGACGCGGGCGACCTTCAGGTGGTACTTGATCTCGTTGACGCCGATGTGCCCCAGGGGCGTATCGCTGCGCGCGTCCGCGACCCGGAACGACACCGACGTGCCCTCCACGGCGCTCTGCGCCCGTGCGAGCAGCGACTCCCGGGCGCTCGTCCGGTCCGTGACCAGCCTCAGCGGGGTGTTCCAGCGCCGGAACTCCGGGTCCCGCATGCCGCACAGCCACGTCTCGACGTCGGCGCCGGACGTCGCGTCCCAGGGGCGAAGACGGAGGCCGTGGCCGTGGAGTTCGGGGAGCGCAGTCGGGGACTGGTCGCGTATGGGGGCCATGGGGACATTCAAGCCCGTGGGGAGGGAGGGGTCACCTCACTTGCCGGGTCCGACGCCGGGCGTGACCCGGAACACGGGGATCCCCTCCCGGAACGCCACCTCCAGGTCCGCCCCGGCGGACAGTCCCCGCTCGGGCAGCCCCCGCTCCCCCACCAACTCCGTCATCATCCGCGGCCCCTCGGCCAGCTCGACCACGGCGGCGACGTACGGCGTGCGTTCCGCGAAGGGCGGCAGGTCGTTGCGGTGGACGACGGACCAGGTGTAGAGAGTGGCCCGGCCGCTCGCGGCCTCCCAGACGACGTCCTCGCTCCAGCAGCGGGGGCAGAACTCGCGCGGGTAGTGGTGGGCCCGTCCGCAGTCCAGGCAGCGACGGATCAGCAGCCGGCCCTCGGCGGCCGCGTCCCAGTACGTCCGGGTGAAGGCGTCGGCCTCGGGCAGGTCGAACCGCCCGGCCATCAGAACAGCCCCAGCGCGCTGTCCAGCGACCACGTCTGCCAGGACATCCCGAACAGCCCGGCCACGGACATCAGCGCCATCATCGAGTTCTGCCCCTGCTCGGCCACGTCGTGGATCATGAGCGTGAGGTAGAGGGCGTTGAGGAGGAACCCGCCGACCAGGGCGACCGGGGTGAGGAAGCCGGCGATCAGGCCCAGGCCCAGGGCGAGTTCCGCGTAGACGACGACGTACGCCATCACGCGCGGGTGGGGTGCGACGACCGTGGCGAAGCCCGAACGGACAGCGTTCCAGCGGTGCTCGGCGGCTATCCCGGCCGCCCACTTGATGCCGGTGCCCCGTTCGAACCAGGCCTTGCGGTCCTTGTGCCGCCAGCTCTCCAGCCACCACAGCCCGAGCCCGATCCGCAGTACGGCCAGCCACTCCGCTCCGCCGAGCCAGATCGTGTCCATGCGATCTGACGGTACGTCAGATTCTTGGATCCGCAAGACCTCACGGACGGCCGGAAGCTGTGCGCTCGCCATGAAGCCAGGCGTTCACAATGAGTCCGACAGAATTGTCGGCCCCGTCAGGAACGATCACGAGCCCGCCACAACCAGGCCCGCTACGCCACCAGCCCCACCCCCTCCTCCTACAGCCGTGATCAATCCGCAACCAATTCCGGTCTTGACCGAGACCCATCAAGCGGCCTCGTGATTACGCTCCCGCTCATGGCCGACTCCACGCCCTCCCCACATTCCTCCGGGCACCCCACACCGGATCGCCCCGTCTACGTCATCGGCGGCGGCCCCGGCGGACTCGCCGCCGCCTACGCGCTGCGCGCCCGGGGCATACGGGCCGTCGTCCTGGAGAAGTCCGACCGCGTCGGGGCGTCATGGCGCCGCCACTACGACCGGCTGCACCTGCACACCACCCGCCGTCTGTCGGCCCTGCCCGGGCTGCCGATGCCGCGCCGGTTCGGGCGGTGGGTGTCCCGGGACAACGTGGTGCGGTACCTGGAGAAGTACGCCGAGCACCACCGCCTGGAGATCGTCACCGGCGTCGAGGTGTCCCGGATCGAGCGCACGCCCGACGGCACGGGCTGGCTGCTGCACGCCACCGGGGGCAGGGAACTGACCGGCTCGGCGGTCGTGATCGCGACCGGCTACAACCACACCCCGCGCCTGCCGGACTGGCCCGGCCGCGACACCTTCACCGGCGAGTTCCTGCACGCCGCGGACTACCGCAACGGCGAGCCCTACGCCGGCCGGGACGTCCTCGTCGTCGGCATCGGGAACACCGGCGCCGAGATCGCCGTGGACCTGGTGGAGAGCGGCGCCTCCAGGGTCCGGCTGGCCGTGCGCACCGTCCCGCACATCGTGCGCCGTTCGACCGCCGGCTGGGCCGCCCAGTACAGCGGTGTCCTGGTACGCCGGCTGCCGGTCGGCCTCGTCGACCGGATCAGCCGGGCGCAGGCCAAGGTGGCGATTCCCGACCTGTCGGCACATGGGCTGCCGCGCCCCGACACCGGGCTGTACACCCGGGTGAAGCAGGGCGCGATCCCGGTGCAGGACGTGGGCCTGATCGATGCCGTGCGCAAGGGCAAGGTCGAGATCGTGGCCGCCGTGGAGACCTTCGAGGGCGACGGCAAGATCGTGCTGGCCGACGGTACGCGGATCTCCCCGGACGCGGTGATAGCCGCCACGGGGTACGTCCGCGCCCTGGAGGGCCTGGTCGGCCACCTCGATGTCCTCGACGCCCAGGGCAAGCCGGTCACCCACGGTGCTCGCAGCCCGAAGACGGCCCCCGGCCTGTACTTCACCGGCTTCACGAACCCGATCAGCGGCAACCTGCGCGAGCTGGCGCTCGACGCGGTGAGCATCGCGAAGGCCATCGCGCGGGACAGTTCGGTGTAGGTGGCATTCAATCTCCGCCATTCGGGGCCCTGCTCTTCTCCAATGCCGGGCCCTCGCCCCGACCCGCCGCGGACCGGCACCCCGGGGAACCAGCCGCCCCGCCTCCAGGCACCCCCGCTCGACGGCTTTGCCTGCACGGCCATTCCTGACGTCGCATCAGTTCAGTAATCTGACAGTGCGTCAGTTAGCGGCTGTCTCACAGGGAGCGGGCGGAAACGATGCTTGGATCGACCCACGGCACCCTCACCACCGACTCCCGCCGGGCCCGGGCCATCGCCTGTGGCGAGCGGCCGGGGCCCGCCGTGCACGGCAGGCCGGCCCAGGAGGGCGACTTCGACGTCAGCGGGCGTCCCCTGCACGCCGACGTACCCGACCTCGACCACTTCTTCCGGCCGCGGTCCGTCGCCGTGATCGGCGCCTCGGACACCGAGGGGCGCCCGCACACCGGGATCACACGGCAACTGGCCGACTGGGCAGAGCGCGTCGGCGCCCGGCTGTACCCGGTGCACCCGAGCAGGCCGTCCGTCTTCGGCCTCCCCTGCTCGCCCTCCGTCGCCGCCCTGCCCGAGCGGGTCGACCTGGCGGTCGTACTCGTCGGCGACCCCCTTCCCGTGCTGGAGGAACTGGCCGAGGCCAAGGCGCGGTTCGCGGTCGTCTTCGCCTCCGGGTTCGCGGAGACCGGCCCCGAGGGCGAGGCCGCCCAGCGGCGACTCGCCGCCGCGGTCGAGCACTCCGAGCTCCGCCTGCTGGGCCCCAACACCAACCTCAACGCCTTCGAGCATTTCCGCGACGACCTCGACGGCCCCGCGATCGCCCTGATCACCCAGTCCGGCCACCAGGGCCGCCCCGTCTTCGCCCTCCAGGAACTCGGCATCCGCCTCTCCCACTGGGCGCCCACCGGCAACGAGGCCGACCTGGAGACCGCGGACTTCCTCTCCTACTTCGCCGAACAGCCCGGGATCGGCGCCATCGCCTGCTATCTGGAAGGGCTCAAGGACGGCCGCTCCTTCCTCCTCGCCGCCGACCGGGCCGCCCGGCGCGGAATCCCGGTCGTCGCCGTCAAGGTGGGCCGCACCGAGACCGGCGCCCGCACGGCCGCCTCCCACACCGGCAAACTGACCGGCGCGGACGCGGTGGTGGACGCGGCGCTGCGCCAGTACGGCGTGATCCGCGTCGACGGCCTCGACGAACTCCAGGACACGGCAGCTCTCCTGGCCCGGGCCCGGCCACCCCGCGCGGACGGCGTCGTCGTCTACTCCATCTCGGGCGGCACGGGCGCGCACGTGGCCGACCTGGCGACCGAGGCGGGCCTGCGACTCCCGGTCCTGTCCGAGGCCAGGCAGGCCGAGCTGCACGAGTGGATACCCGGGTACCTGAACGTCGCCAACCCCGTGGACAACGGTGGGCATCCGGTCGGGGACGCGCGCGGCCGGAAGATCATCGACGCGATCCTCGCCGACCCCGAGGTCGGCGTGCTGATCTGCCCGATCACCGGACCCTTCCCACCGCTCAGCGACCGGCTGGTACGGGACCTGGTCGACGCGGCCGAGCAGACGGACAAGCTAGTGTGCGTCGTATGGGGATCGCCGGTCGGCACCGAACCGGCCTACCGCGAGGTCCTGCTCGGGTCCTCCCGCGTGGCCACGTTCCGCACGGTCGGCAACTGCCTCACCGCCGTCCGCGCCTACCTCGCCCACCACCGCTTCACGACCGCGTACCGCTCCCCCTTCGACGAGGCCCCGCGCACCCCCTCGCCGTCCTACCGCAAGGCCCAGGCGCTGATGCGCCCCGGCGAACAGCTCAGCGAACACGCCGCGAAGCAACTGCTGCGGGCGTACGGCATCCGCGTACCGCGCGAGCAACTGGTGACCAGCGCGGCGGCAGCGGTCCGGGCCGCAGGCCTGGTGGGCTACCCGGTGGTGATGAAGGCCTCGGGCGCCCGGATCGCCCACAAGACGGAACTGGGCCTGGTGAAGATCGGCCTGACCTCGGCGAGCCAGGTCCGCGACGCCTACCGGGAGCTGACCGACATCGCCCGCTACGAGGATGTCTCCCTGGACGGCGTACTGGTCTGCCAGATGGTCGAGCAGGGCGTCGAGATGGTCGTCGGCGTCACGCACGACGACCTGTTCGGCCCGACGGTGACAGTCGGACTCGGCGGGGTGCTGGTCGAGGTCCTGCGCGACACCGCCGTAGGGGTACCGCCCTTCGGCGAGGAACAGGCGCGGGACATGCTCGCCGGTCTGCGCGGCCGTGCCCTGCTGGACGGGGTCCGGGGCCGCCCGCCGGCCGACCTGGACGCCCTGGTCGAGGTCGTCCTGCGGGTACAGCGCATGGCTCTGGAACTCGGGCACCAGCTGGCGGAGTTGGACATCAACCCGCTGATGGTGCTGCCGCAGGGGCAGGGCGCGGTGGCGCTTGACGCGCTGGCGGTGTGCCGCTGATGCCGGCCGTGCTGCACGCGACGGCCGGCCAGGTCCTCTCCATCACCCTGAACCGGCCCGAGACGCTCAACGCCCTCACACCGGACCAGCGGGACGAGATCGTCGACCTCCTGTCGAAGGCGTCCGAGACGGCCGGCATCCGCGCGGTGGTGATCACGGGAACGGGCCGCGGCTTCTGCGCGGGCGCCGACCTCCGGGGCGCCGCCACCACGGACGAACGCATCGCCGGCGATGTCGCCCGCACCCTCCGCACCGGCGCCCAGCGCCTGATCGCCGCCGTCCTGGACTGCGAGAAGCCGGTGATCGCGGCGGTCAACGGCACGGCGGCCGGCCTCGGAGCCCAGCTGGCACTCGCCTGCGATCTCGTCCTGGCCGCCGAATCGGCCAGGTTCATCGAGGTGTTCGTACGCCGAGGGCTGGTCCCCGACGGCGGCGGGGCGTACCTGCTCCCCCGCCTCATCGGCCCGCAACGCGCGAAGGAGCTGATGTTCTTCGGCGACGCGCTCACAGCGACGGAAGCGGAGCACTTGGGCCTGGTCAACCGGGTCGTTCCGGACGCGGACTTGGCCCATACGACCCGATCCTGGGCCGAACGCCTCGCCTCCGGCCCGACCCGTGCCCTCGCCCTGACCAAGCAGCTCGTGAACGCCTCCCTGGACACCGACCGGGCGACCGCCTTCGCCGCCGAGGCCGCGGCCCAGGAGATCAACATGACGACGGCGGACGCGCAGGAGGGCGTACGGAGCTTCGTGGAGCGGCGGAACGCGGTGTACAGGGGCTGCTGAAAGGCTTCCAATCTGACATACCGTCAGCTTCAATCGTAGACGTGATGGGACAAGCAGGAATGGCGGAGGCCGCCGTCCGCTACCTCAGGTCGACCCGCGCCCAGGCCCCAGGGCCCGTGGAGGCGCTGCCGCGCCCGGAGTTGCGCTGCGTGGGCGAGGACGAGCGCGCTCCCCTGGACCAGGCCGAGTTCCGCAGCGTCATGGGTCGCTTCGCAACGGGAGTGACGATCGTGACGGCACCCCCGGTCACCACTGCCAACGCCCCCGACTCCACCGCCCCCGCGGGCTTCGCCTGCCAGTCCTTCACCTCACTCTCCCTCGCCCCGCCCCTCGTCGCTTTCATGGTCGGCCGTACGTCCACGACGTGGCCCCGGATCGCCCGAGCCGGCGTGTTCTGCGTGAACGTCCTGGGCGCCGGCCAAGGGGAGTTGTGCCGCTCCTTCGCGGTGAGCGGCGCGGACAAGTTCACGGGCGTGGCATACGACGCGGCCCCGGTGTCCGGCTCACCGCGCCTCTCCGGCGCGGTCGCCTGGATCGACTGCGCGATCCACGCCGTCCACACCGGCGGCGACCACCTGATCGTGGTCGGCCGGGTGAACGCCCTCGGCACGGGCGCCGACGATCCGGACGGACCGCTGCTGTTCCACCGAGGGCGCTTCGCGCGGCTGACGGAGGGCTAGGGGCCTAGTCGGCAGCGAGCCGCCACAGCGAGGTGACCTCGGCGGCCCGTACGGCGTGCAGCGGATCGTCCGTGTCCGACGCCCGGTCATGGCGCGGGCGGGTGTCCATACGCCCGACCACCCGCAACCCGGCACGCTCCACGGCGGTCATCAGCTGCTCCCGGCTGCGCAGCCCGAGCCGCTCGGCCAGGTCGGACAGGACGAGCCAGCCCTCACCGCCGGGTTCCAGCCGCCCGGCGAGCCCGCTCAGGAAGCCCTGCAGCATGCCACCGCCCGCGTCATACACACCGAGGTCGAGGTCGGAGGCGGGACGGCCGGGAATCCAGGGCGGGTTGCACACGACCAGGTCGGCGCGCCCCGGGGGATACAGCTCGGACCCGCTCACCACCCTGACCACCCCCGAGAGCGCCAGCCGCCCCACGTTGTCCCGCGCACACGCCCGGGCCCGTGCGCTGACGTCGGTCGCCACGACCTGCCCGACGCCCCGCCGGGCCAGCACGGCGGCGAGCACGCCGGTGCCGGTGCCCAGGTCGAACGCGGTCCGCGTGCCCGCCGCCGGCAAGGGCGCCCGCGCGACGAGATCGACGTACTCGCTCCTGGTCGGCGCGAACACCCCGTAATGCGGGTGCACCCGTGCCCCCAGCGCCGGGACGTGGACGCCCTTCTCCCGCCACTGCCGGGCGCTGATCACCCCCAAGAGCTCCGTGAGGGCGACGGCGACGGGCCCTTCGGGCGGCCCGTACGCCTCGTCGCACGCCCGGCGCACATCGGGCGCCCGGCGCAGCGCCAGGACGTGATCCTGCTCCAGCAGGACGAGCACCTTGCCGAGCACACGGGCGCGGTGGGCGCGGAACCGGCGCTGAAGGTGAAACACGTCGGCTGGGGTGCCGTCCCCGCCGGGCGCGGCACGCCCCACGCGACGGTCCATGGCGCGCAGCAACTGCCGCGCCTGATGAAAATCCCCGCGCCACAACAAAGCGGTGCCCTCGCAGGCCAGCCGATAGGCAACGGCGGCCCGCATCCGGTCGTCGGCGACGACGACCCTGCGGGGCAAGGGCAGCCCGGACTCAGAATGCCAGCGGGCGGAACGGGGTTGAGTCTCGATCCAGTGGATCGTGGACACGGCATACTCCTCGGAAGGTCGAGCGTGAACGAGCGTGCTGGGTCACGACGTCCACGTCACCGAGGACCATGCCGAGTGTCATCAACAGACCTTTCAGGGCGCTGAGTTGCCGGTTTCAGGATGCCAGACGCTCAGCCGGACAGCCCCCGGACGAACGAGGCGACCAGCCCCGCCACCGCCTCCGGAGCCTCAAGGATCATGGGATGGGTGGCGTCGATGCGCTGAACGCTGATCGACGGCCGGGCGCGGGAGACCACGGCCAACTCGTCGGACACCTCCCGCGCGAACCGGGTGCTGAACTCGTCGAACCACTCCATGCCGGGCGCGGGCGACAGCCGCCGCCCGGCCTGCACGACCAGCAGCGGCCGCTCCACCCCGTCCAGCCACGCCGCGACACCGCGCGCGCCGATCCGATGAAGCTCGTCGACGATCTCCAGCGCGGCCGCACGCTCCGGCAGCGTCTGCCACGTCCCGTCGGGCAACGGACGCGCCGCCGCACGAGCAGCGACCTCCGCACGGCCGACGGGAACCCCGAACCGAGCGGAGTTGGCGACCTGCTGCTCGACATACTCGGCCGACGCCACGCCCCCGACCGACGCCAGCAGCCCCTCAGTCACCTTTTCGGCACCGGGGTACTCACGCCGCCACCAGAACCCGTCGAGATTCACGGCGGCACGGGCACGCTCCGGATACGCCCGGGCGTACTCGACGGCGACGATTCCACCGAGGGAGTGGCCCACCAGAACGGCCTCCGATACACCGCACGCGTCGAGCGTCTCCGCGATGTCCCGCACCACGGCGGGAAGAGCCCAGGGCGAAATATCAGGAGAACGACCGTGCCCGGGCAGATCGATGCCGATAACCCGATACCCGTCAGTGAGCTGAGCCGCCGAGGCACTCCAGTCGGCCAAAGACCGCCCGAACCCGTGCAGAAGAACCAGTCGCGGGCCATCGCCCCCATAGTCATGCGCATGTAGGAGAGTCATATGGGCCTCACCGTAGGACGGCCCCCGGCCACAGGGACACCGAATTACGAACCCACCCACCCACCGCTCGCCGCTGAGCCCACCCGGCGTGCCTGCGAGCCCCCACCGCGCCCGCCAACGCCGCTCAGCGAAACAACGCCCGAAGACCGCAAGCAGCGCCTGGCCACCCGCTCCCCCTGGGCCGCCCGCTCGCTTCTCCCCCGTGCTGGAACGGCCTGGGTCAAGGGTCGGCCGCAGGCCGATCGCCGAAGGCGACGCGAAGCGCCCTTGACGCAGGCCGTGGAAGCACGACACTGCCAAAGAAGCGGGCGGCCCCGTGATGCCCTTCCTGATCCTCTGGCCGCCGCCTACGCTCCCGGCATGGCTGACTTTCTCCAGGTTTCGACCGCGACTCCGACCCATGACCAGGCCGTTGAACTCGCCCGTACGGTCGTCGCCGAGCGACTCGCGGCCGGCGCGCAGATCATCGGCCCTGTCACATCGGCGTTCTGGCACGACGGCGAGTTCGGCACCGGGGAGGAATGGCAGCTCCTGCTGAAAACCACCCGATCCCGCTACTCGGAATTGGAGTCCCACCTGCTGAAGCACCACCCGTGGCAGAACCCGGAGATCGCGGCCGTCCCGATCGAGGCCGGCTCGAAGGGATGCCTGGAGTGGATTGCGGCGAACACCACACCGCCCGCGTAACTCAACCGCCCGCGCGCTCCAAGACCTCGGCTACCGCAGGGAACGCCTTGTGCCCGCCGAGCCGCTGCAGGACGGGCGCAAGTCGCTGTCGTGGCCGTACGGACGCCACCCCGGAGGCGAGATCGAGGGCGCGGCCTGTGACCGTGGCCGCCTGCTCGACCTCCCCGGCGGTCAGATAGGAGTCTGCGAGCCACGACAGGTACAGGGCCTTGTCCCGCGCATGAGAGTCGTCGTACCGGGCCAGCGCCCCCTCCAAGACAGACACAGCCCGGAGGGGGCGACGGAGTTCCGTCCAGCAGCGGCCGGTCATGATGTCCAACTCGGTCTGATCAACCCAGGCGGCCCAGTCAGGCTGCGGTTCACCAGCTTTCCGCTCCTCGTCGAGGGCAGTTCGTGCGGCCTCCAGTGCCTGCTCGACGCGGTGAGGCAGGCCGGCGACAGCGCAGGCCCACGCCATCCGCTCGTACAGGAGCGCACGCACACAGGCGGGCGTGCTGGCGGTGATGGTGGAACAGCTGCTTGAGGCGATCTCGACCGCCGTGTTCCTGTCGGCGGTCTGATAGGCCAGGAACGCGTACGCGTTGCCCAGGAGATCACTCTCCACCGCTTCACGGGCCGCCCGCCTGCTCTCCTCATACAGGCTCTCGGCCTGCTTCTGCTCGCCTCCGTCGAATGCCGCCCAACCGGCTTGCTGGGCCTGCTCGGCGAGCAGGGCGACTGTGCGGCGGCGGGACTCCGGAGTGAAGGTGGAGGTGCGCAGCAGGGCTTTGGTGGCCTGGTACTCGCTGACATAGACGCGGTATGTGTCGCCGCCACCGAGGATGTCGTCGAGTCGTCTGAGTCGTGCCGTGCGATGCCTCATGCGCTCGACATCCCCGTTGGAGACATGCCGGGGAGTCGGCGGTTTCGTCAGTGCAGGGAGGGCGGCTGCCAAACCGGTGGTGGTGGCCACTTGGAGGACGGTTCTGCGGCGCACGCTGGTCTGTCCCCTTCGTGGGCCGTACGTCTGCACGGGAGGTTCGGCGGTCTCCCACGGGCGTGGAGCCAGACCCACCATGTGGCCGGGGACGCGTAACGCGTCCGCGATCTGCCGGACCTTGTCGAACGTGGTGACCCTTCCCTGCCCCTTGGCCAGCGTGCCGACCCGGTCCGGCTTGATGTCGCACTCAGCGGCGATGCGTGAATAGCTGATCCCGGCGCGGCTCTTCGCGAGCCGGAACACCGTCCCGAAGTCGTGCTTCTCGAGCGCTCGGCGCATTTCCTGATCTGCGAGAAGTCCGGGGGGCAGCGCGGTCGGTGACTGGTGAATCATGCGTGCACTTCCTGCTCGCCACAGTCTGCGGGGTGTCTGTCTGAGGGCTGTACCCATCATGGGTATACCGCGCTGCGGGAGGTGCGTTCTTCGCGAGAAACCCATTCTGGACGCGAAGAGCCCCGGCGGCCATGATGCCGCCGCTCTGCCGGGGCACGAACGACTGTGAGGAGTCGCCACCATGCGTGAAGCTACTCAACGCGCCTCAAGGTCAGAGGATTTGGAGGAACCATTCGCGCCTGCGATCACGACCGGTGCTGAGCGTGCGCTTCTGCTTGAGCACTGGCTCCTGACCACCCTCCCTGCACCACACCGCGACCGCGCCCGCCTGGAATGGCAGCAACACGACGTGACCATGCTCCCGCTCGGCATCCACTTCTCCGCCGTACGGATCCCCGGCCGCCTCGTGGTCGCCCTGGCGGACAGCTCCGAGGCGTCGGAACTCGACGAGTTCGTGCGCCAAGCCCTCGACGACGGCCCGGTCATCTGCGATCCGCGCCACCTCCGCTACTACGCCCTCGTACCCGCGAGCATGCCGAGAACCTGGCGTCAGGCCGTCGACGACTGGCGGCCACTGGACGTGGAGTGCCTGGGTCAGGGCAGCTACCTCGGAGTCCCCAGGGCGGACGCCGTGGAGTGCACCCGCGTACGTGCCACGTACTGGTCGGTCCCGATGGCCTCGGCCGCGACCCTGTGCAGGCCCTTGAAGGTAGCCCGGCTCATCGCGGCCGGCCGGCACCGCCTGACCTCGGAGCCGGAAGCGTGAGCGACGCGGCAGGTACGTACGACTCGGCGCGGATCCGGCGACGGTGCGAGGAGGCGCTGTGGGGCCCGAGCGGGCCGCCGGCCGAGCAACGGACCCGGCTCCAGGAGATGGAGGGGTACGTACGGCTGCTGGCGCCCGAGCTGTCGAAGCTCATGCCGCGGATGCCACATGGCATACGGGCCACCGCCCGGATCGCCCTGAGGCACGCGGACGAGCTCGTCAGCAGTGGTACGGCATCAGGTGATCCGGCCAGGCGGTTGCACGACGCCGGCGTCAGCGCCCGTGCGCTGCTGGGTCTGCTCGAACGCCCCGGCGAGCTCACCCCCGACCTCGACACCGGCCAGGCGAACCCCCTCAGCGCCCCCGGCCCGCATTGAGTCGCGCCGCCTGCCTCGTCAAATGGTCGCGTTCCGCGAGGTTGGGTGCCAGTCGGGCCGCCTCGGCGTACAGCCGTGCCGCCCTCGCCAAGTCGCCGTCACGCTCGTGGAGGTACGCCGCCACCGCGGCATGGCGCGGAAGCGAAGAGTCGACCGTCGCGAGTGCCGCCAGCCCGGCGCGGGGCCCGTCCGCCTCCCCCACGGCGACCGCGCGGTTGAGCCGGACGACCGGGCTGTCGGTGAGGCGGGCGAGTTCGTCGTACCACTCGACGATCTGCACCCAGTCGGTCTCCTCGGCGGTGGGCGCGTCGGCGTGGAGGGCCGCGATGGCCGCCTGGGCCTGGAACTCGCCCAGCCGGTCACGGGCGAGGGCAGCCTGGAGGATCCCGACGCCCTCGGCGATCGACGCGGTGTCCCACCGGCCCCGGTCCTGCTCGGCGAGCGGCACCAGACTGCCGTCGGACGCGGTCCGGGCGGCACGCCGGGCGTGGTGGAGCAGCATGAGGGCGAGCAGACCGGCCACCTCGGGATGGTCGATCGAGGCCGCGAGCTGCCGGGTGAGCCGGATGGCCTCCGCGGCGAGGTCGACGTCGCCGGAGTAGCCCTCGTTGAAGACCAGGTAGAGGACGCGCAGGACGGTGGCCACGTCCCCGGGCTGGTCGAACCGCACCCCGGAGACCGTGCGCTTGGCCCGGCTGATGCGCTGCGCCATGGTCGCCTCGGGTACGAGGTAGGCCTCGGCGATCTGCCGGGTGGTGAGGCCGCCGACGGCGCGCAGTGTGAGCGCGACCGCCGATGCCGGGGTCAGCGACGGGTGGGCGCACAGGAAGTAGAGCTGAAGCGTGTCGTCCGCCGCGGGCGCGGGCCCGGCCGCCGGTTCCTCCTCGACGCGGTCCTCACGCCGGCGGCGTGCGGTGTCGGCGCGTGTCGCGTCGAGGAACTTGCGCCACGCCACGGTGACCAGCCAGCCCTTGGCATCCCGCGGCGGGTCGGCCGGCCAGACGCGGAGCGCCTCGACCAGAGCGTCCTGCACGGCGTCCTCGGCCGCCGCGAAGTCGGCTCCGCGGCGGACGAGGACGGTGAGCACGCTCGGCGTGAGGCTCCTGAGCAGGGCCTCGTCCATGGCGGACACCTGAGACCTCACTCCGTGATGGTGGGCTGCACTCCGTAGAACGGGCGCACCTCCAGCCACTCGTGGATGGGCTTGCCGCCCGCGCCCGGGGCGGCGGACAGCTCGACGGCGCGCTCGTAGCCGTCGACGTCAATGATCATCCAGCCGGCGATGAGGTCCTTGGTCTCGGCGAACGGCCCGTCGGTGACCGGCGGGCGCCCCTCACCGTCGTAGCGGACCCACGCTCCCTCGGGAGAGAGCGCCTGGCTGTCTACGTACTCGCCGGTCTTCTCCAGCCGGGCCGCGAAGTCGTTCATGTACTGCACATGTGCCGAGATCTCCTCCGGGCTCCACTGGTCCATCGGCACGTCGTTGACCGAAGCCGGGGCGCCACGGTAGTGCTTCAGCAGCAGGTACTTGGCCATGATGGTTCTCCTCGGTGCTCCTGCGACCCATTGTGGTCGCGTTCACACCGGGGACGGAGCCGGACGCGGGTTCTCGACATCGCCGTCCGACTTTTTTCTGGCCCTTTGGAAATTCTGAAATTCCGGCCCTCCGGAAATGGGGCCTCACACCGTCGCCGGCACCTCCCCCGCCCGCCGCCGGATCACCAGCGCCATCAGCGCCGCCACCGCGCACAGCGCCCCCGACGCGTACCAGACCACGTCGTACGAGCCGAACGTGTCGCGGGCGACTCCGCCGAGGAAGGCGACCAGGGCGGCGCCCACCTGGTGGGAGGCGAGGACCCAGCCGAAGACGATCGCGCTGTCCTCGCCGTACTGATCGCGGCACAGGGCGAGGGTGGGCGGGACCGTGGCGACCCAGTCGAGGCCGTAGAAGACGATGAAGAAGATCATCGGCGGATGGACCGAGGGCGCCAGCAGCAGCGGCAGGAAGAGCAGCGACACCCCTCGCAGCGCGTAGTACACCGCGAGCAGCCGGCGCGCGTCGAAGCGGTCCGTGAACCAGCCGGAGGCGATCGTGCCGACGACGTCGAAGATCCCGATGACGGCGAGCAGCGAGGCCGCGGCCGTGATGGGCATGCCGTGGTCGTGGGACGCGGGCACGAAGTGGGTCTGGATCAGGCCGTTGGTGGAGGCGCCGCAGATCGCGAAGGTACCGGCGAGCAGCCAGAACGGGCCGGTGCGGGCGGCCGAGAACAGGACGGACACGGCGCGGCGCGCGGCGCCGGTCACCGGGGCCGGCTTCGGTACGAACTCCGTCGCTCCGTAGGGCTTCTGGCCGACGTCGGCCGGGTGGTCGTGCAACAGGAGCCACACGAACGGGACGACCGCGAGCGCCGCGAGCGCGACCGTCACGGCCGCCGGACGCCAGTCGTGCCGGTCGATGATCCAGGACAGCAACGGCAGGAAGATCAGCTGGCCCGAGGCCGACGCGGCGGTGAGGATGCCGCTGACCAGGCCGCGCCGCTGGGTGAACCAGCGGTTGGTGACGGTCGCCGCGAACGCCAGCGCCATGGAGCCGGAGCCGAGGCCGACCAGCAGCCCCCAGCACAGCATCAGCTGCCAGGCCGCCGTCATCCACACCGTCAGGCCGGAGCCGAGCGCGATCACCGTCAGGGCGACCGCGACCACCCGGCGGATGCCGAAGCGGTCCATCAGGGCCGCCGCGAACGGGGCTGTCAGACCGTACAGCGCGAGATTGACGGAGACCGCGGCGCCGATCGTGCCGCGCGACCAGTCGAACTCTTCGTGCAGGGGGTCGATGAGCAGACCCGGTACGGAACGGAAGGCCGCGGCGCCGATGATCGTCACAAAGGTGACGGCCGCGACGAACCAGGCGCGGTGCACACGCCTGCGGTTCGGTTTCGACGGCTGCTCCGCGACTGCGGGGGCTTCGCTTGTCTGTGTCACGTCATAGAGCTTCCGATCCGGGCCCGGTACGCAGCGAGTGGCCCGAAGGACAGCATTCGCTAGGATCGGGCCATGGCAGCGAGCGCAGCACACTCGGGCTTCCGCCCCCACCGCGTCGTCGTCCTGGCCCTCGACGGCCTGCTCCCCTTCGAACTGGGCATCCCGCACCGCATCTTCGGCCGCCCCAAGGACTCGAAGGGCCGGCATCTGTACGAGGTCGTGACCTGCTCGATCCGCCCGCCCGGCCCGGTCAAGACGGACGCCGACTTCGACATCCACGTCGCCCATGGCCCCGAGGCCCTGGCCACCGCCGACACGGTGATCGTCCCGGCGTCGTACGAACTCGGCCCGGTCTACGAGGAGGGCGTGCTGACCGGCGAACTCGCCGCCGCCCTCGCCCACCTCCGGCCCGGCACCCGGCTGGCCTCCATCTGCACCGGCGTCTACGTCCTCGCCGCCGCGGGCCGACTCGACGGCCGCCCGGCCACCACCCACTGGTCCGACGCCGAACGCCTTCAGCGGCTCTTCCCCCTGATCGAGGTCGACCCGGACGTGCTGTTCATCGACGACGGCGACGTGCTGACCTCCGCGGGCGTCGCGGCCGGACTCGACCTGTGCCTGCACATGGTGCGCCGCGACCACGGCGCCGCCGTCGCCAACGAGGTGGCCCGCCGTACGGTCGTACCGCCCCACCGCGACGGCGGGCAGGCGCAGTACATCGAGCGGCCGGTGCCCGATCCGCAGCAGGCGTCCACCACCGCCGCCCGCGCCTGGGCCCTGGGCCGCCTGCACGAGCCGATCCAGCTGCGCGACATGGCCGCTCAGGAGTCCATGTCGGTGCGCACCTTCACCCGCCGCTTCCGCGAGGAGACCGGCGTCAGCCCGGGCCAGTGGCTCACCCAGCAGCGTGTGGAACGGGCCCGGTATCTGCTGGAGTCCACCGACCGCTCCGTCGACCAGGTGGCCCACGACGCCGGGTTCGGCACGGCCCAGTCGATGCGCCAGCACCTCCAGACGGCACTCGGCGTCACACCCACCGCCTACCGGCGGACCTTCCGGGCCGGGGAAGGCAAGACGCCTGAAGTCCCTCGGGGCACGAATGAAGTATCTCAAGCCACGAAGACCCTCAGAACGTGAGCACCCCCCGCGCCACCCGCCCCGCCTCCGCGTCCGCCGCCGCCTTCTCGAACTCCTCGACGGGATAGGTCCGGGTGACGAGTTCGTCGAGCAGCAGCCGGCCCTCGCGGTACAGGTCGGCGTACAGGGCGATGTCGCGCTGCGGGCGTGAGGAGCCGTAGCGGCAGCCCAGGACGGACTTGTCGAGGTACATCGACGAGACGCGGAAGGACGCCTCGGCGGTCGCCGGGGGCACACCGAGGAGGACCGCCTGGCCGTGCCGGTCCAGCGCGTCGATCGCCTGGCGGATCAGCTCCACCCGGCCGACGCACTCGAAGGCGTGGTCCACGCCGGTGGGCAGGACACTGCGCACCCCCTCTGTCGAGGTGAGGAAGTCCGTCGCGCCGAAACGCCGTGCCACCTCCTCCTTCGCCGGATTGGTGTCGACGGCGACGATCCGCAGGGCACCCGCGAGCCGCGCCCCCTGCAACACGTTCAGCCCGATGCCGCCCGTCCCGATCACCAGCACGCTGTCGCCCCGGTCCACCCGCGCCCGGTTCAGCACGGCGCCCACCCCCGTCAGCACCCCGCACCCGATCAGCGCCGCCGACGCCATGGGGATGTCCTCGGGGATGCGGACGGCCTGCACGGCCTTCACCACCGTGCGCTCCGCGAAGGCCGAGTTCGACGCGAACTGGTACACCGGCAGGCCGTCGTGGCTGAACGGCCGCCCCGGGCGCCCGATCGCCCCCCGGCACATCGTGGGCCGCCCCCGGTCGCACTCCGCGCACGTCCCGCAGTTGGCCAGGGTGGACAGCGCGACATGGTCGCCGGGCGCCACATGGGTGACGCCCGCGCCCACCGCCTCCACGACCCCGGCCCCCTCATGGCCCAGCACCACGGGAACCGGGAATGGTATGGTCCCGTCCACCACCGACAGATCGCTGTGGCACAGCCCGGCCGCCCGGATCGCGACCCGCACCTCACCCGGCCCCGGCTCCCGCACCTCCAGATCCGTCACGACCCGGACCTGCTTCCCGTCGAAGATCACGCCTCGCATCACACGGCTCCCTTGGGCTCCCTGGGCAGGCCGAGCACACGCTCGGCGATGATCGTGCGCTGGATCTGGTCCGAGCCGCCGTAGATGGTGTCGGCCCGGGAGAACAGGAACAGGTGCTGTGCCGCGTCCAGTTCGTACGGCGCCGAGGCCGACCAGTCGGCGGGACCCACACCCGCCGCCGCGCCCCGCACCAGCACCGCCAGCTCCCCCAGCCGCTGATGCCAGCCGGCCCACAGCAGTTTCGCCACGCTCGGCGCCCCCGCGTCGCCGGAACCGCCCAGTGTGCGCAGGGCGTTCCAGCGCATGGTGCGCAGTTCGGCCCACTGCCGCACGAGCCCATCCCGTACGACGGGATCCCGCACGGCCCCCGACTCCACGGCCGCCCGCACGACGCCCTCCAACTCCTGGGCGAACCCGATCTGCTGGGCCAGCGTGGACACGCCCCGCTCGAAGCCGAGCAGGCTCATGGCGACGCGCCAGCCGTCGCCCTCGCCCCCGACGACCTGATCCGCGTGCGCGCCGTCGAAGAAGACCTCGTTGAAGTCGCTGGTGCCGGTCAGCTGCCGGATGGGACGGACCTCGACACGGCCCGGCTGGTCCATGGGGACGAGAAGGAAGGTCAGCCCGTGGTGCCTCCGGGACCCGGCCTCGGTACGGGCGAGCACGAAGCACCAGTCGGCCTCGTGCGCGAGCGACGTCCAGATCTTCTGCCCCGTGACGCGATACCCACCGCCGCCCTCCTCGCGCACGGCGGCGGTACGGACCCCGGCCAGATCCGAACCGGCACCGGGTTCGCTGTAGCCCTGGCACCAGAGTTCCTCACCGGCGGCGATCGGAGGCAGGAAGCGGGCCTTCTGCTCCTCGGTGCCGTGGGCGATGAGCGTGGGCGCGAGCAGGTTCTCCCCGATGTGCCCGGAACGCGGAGGCGCCCCCGACCGCGCGTACTCCTCGGCCCAGACGACCTGCCGAGTGAGACCGACCCGCCGATTCCCGTACCCCTCCACCCCCCACCCGAGCCCGATCCACCCGGCTGCTCCCAGGGTGCGTTCCCATGCGCGCCGCCCGCTCGCGCCCCCGCTATGCGCGGCAAGCCATTCACGGACCTCGCCGCGAAAGTCCTCGTCATCACGCGTGAACCCAAAATCCACGAGGTTCGCTCCTCCCTAAGGGGCGCGGGGAACTGCGCGAACAACCCCCACCCGCCCGCACCCGCCACACAACAGACACGCCCACCCCCTCACGCGTTAGGCCGCTCCCCCTCCCGCGCAGCCCTCTCCATCCCCCGCACCCGCTCCAACAAGGGCATCGGATCCACCCCCACCGACCCCGGCAAAAACTCCGCGATCTTCTCCACGGTCCACCCCCCAGAAGCAAACCCCGCCCGCAACTCCCTCGGCTGAGCCCACACCGCGATCTTCGCCCCCGCGACGGTGTACACCTGCCCGGTAATCCCCTGCCGAGAGGCCTCGTCGGACAGCAGATACACCACAAGCGCGGCGACATCCTCCGGCTCTCCGATCTCCGCCAGCTCCATCGGCACACCCGCCGACATCCGCGTCCGCGCGACCGGCGCCACCGCGTTCGCGGTCACCCCGTACTTGTGCAGCCCCAGCGCCGCGCTCCGCACGAGCGAGATGATCCCGCCCTTCGCCGCGCTGTAGTTCGCCTGCGACACCGACCCCTGGTGATTCCCGCTGGTGAACCCGATCAACGTCCCGGCCCGCTGCTTGCGCATCACCGCCGAGGCCGCCCGGAACACCGTGAACGTGCCCTTCAGATGGGTCGCGACGACCGGGTCCCACTCCTCCTCGGTCATGTTGAACAGCATCCGCTCGCGCAGGATCCCGGCCACGCAGACCACCCCGTCGAGCCGCCCGTACGACGACAGCGCCACGTCGACGACCCGCTGCCCGCCGGCCATGGTGGAGATGTCGTCGACGACCGCCACCGCGGCCCCGCCCGCCGCCTCGATCTCCTTGACCACGGCCTCGGCGATCTCGCTGGTGGGCGAGGCGCCGTCGACCGAGACGCCGTAGTCGTTGACGACGACCTTCGCCCCCTCGGCCGCCGCCGCGAGGGCGACCGCCCTACCGATGCCCCGTCCGGCGCCGGTGACGGCGACGACCTTCCCTGCCAAGAAGTTCCCCACGCCCGGCCCCTTCCCGTCCCACGGTTTCTGACGGACCGTTAGATTTCAGGTTCTCGAATTCTACGACCCGTCAGATACGGGAAGACAAGCCCCGGGGAGGACTCATGTCGCTGCCGGACGCGTTCCACGACATCGCCAAGCGCGTGAACAACTGGGGCCGTTGGGGGGCAGACGACGAGCTCGGCACGCTGAACCTGATCACCGACGAGGTCGTACGGGAAGCCGCGGCCACCGTCCGCAGCGGCCGCCGCGTCCCTCTCGCCCTGCCCCTCGAACAGAACGGCGTCCAGACGGGGATGATCCCGGGCCGTATCGACCCGCTGCACGTCATGGTGCAGATCAACCAGGAGCTGTTCGGCCCGGGCACGGTCGCGTGCAGCGACGACGTCGTGACCATGGGGCTGCAGGCGGCCACCCACTGGGACGCGCTGCCCCATGTCTCGCACTCGGGCCGGATCTACAACGGCCGCCCGGCCGACTCCATCACGGCGCACAGCGGCGCCGGGTTCAGCGGCATCGACAAGGTCCGCCACCTCGTCTCGCGCGGGGTGCTGCTCGACGTCGCCCGGGCCCGGGGCACGGACCGGCTCGACGGCGGGTACGCCGTCACACCCGAGGACCTGGACGCCGCCGAGGAGCTGGCGGGTACGCGAGTACGGGCCGGCGACATCGTGCTCGTGCGGACCGGGCAGGTCCAGGTCTGTCTGGCCGGGGACCGGCACGCGTACGCCTTCCCGTCACCGGGGCTGTCGATCCGGACGCCGGAGTGGTTCCACGCGCGTGATGTCGCGGCCGTCGCCAACGACACCCTGACCTTCGAGGTGTTCCCGCCCGAGGTGGACGGCCTGTGGCTGCCCGTGCACGCCCTCGACCTCGTGGAGATGGGGATGCCCCAGGGCCAGAACTGGAATCTCGAAAAGTTGTCCACAGCCTGTGGAGAAGCAGGGCGCTACGCCTTCCTGCTGACGGCGACGCCCGAGCCGTTCGCCGGAGCGACCGGATCTCCGGTGGCGCCGGTCGCCGTCCTCTAGGGCACCGCCCCCCAGATACCCGCCGAGCAGGATGGCGGCGCCGCGCTGCTCGCCCCGAGCACGGCAGCGCGCGCCGCCACCCGACTCCGGCGCTCCCGCCCCGGCTCCCCTGGCCCTGAAGGAAGCCGACGCCGAATCACGACTCACACTCGCCGAGGGCTGCCGTCACCGATGCCCTCGCCGTCCCCTCACGGCGAATCGCTGCCCACCAGCGTGAGCAAACGGTCACGACGCGTCAACACCCGATTCGGTGATTTGTCGCTTATGCGGGATGTGCCACAGGCGCGCACGGAAGCACATCCCGGCGCATCACCGCATGCCCTGACGGAAGCGGCCGGCCGCCGTGCACCCACGCCCCGGCCTTCGCCGCAAGACCCCTCGGCATGTGCCGCCGTCCACCACGCCTCGCGCTCCACGCGCCCGGCGGGCGCGGACAAGGCGGGGACAGGCGCAGGCAGGCGCGGACAGGCAAGTACGGGCAAGTACGGGCAAGCCGAAGGACCGGACCCCGGCCCGCCCCGCCGGCCCTACACCGCCTCGTACGCCAGCCCCTCGAAGGACGTCCCGCCGCCGTACGCCGCCGCGCCCCCTCCGCACGACGCCGTGACCTCACCGGACTTCGCGCACCGGTCCAGCTCGCACCAGATGCGCTTGCCGGTGCTCTCGACGCTCCAGCCCCAGCGGTCGGCGAGGCCGTCGACCAGGGCGAGCCCCCGGCCGCCGGTCGCGTCGTCGTCAGCGCACCGGGGCACGGGGGCCCGGCCGCTGCGGTCGGCGACCTCGAGCCGGACCGTGGCCTCGTCCGTCACCGCGTGCGGCAGTGACAGCAGCAGTACGGCCGGACGGCCGGTGTGCACCACGGCGTTGGTGACGAGCTCCGAGACGAGCAGGATCAGCGTCTCGGCGAGCGGTTCGTCGGCCTGTATGCCGGACCCGGCCAGGCGCGAGCGGGCCCACCGCCTGGCACGCCCCACCTCTGCGGGGTCGGGCCGGATCTCCAGCTGCACTTGAAGCACCTGCACCGCTCACACCATCCGAACCGGCGGACACTTAGGCTCGCGCCTCACGAGGGCCACGATCGTAGCCATTTTCTGCATGGCCAGAACAACGGCCGGGACAAGGATCACGGAACGTGAATCCCTTGTGGGACAGCATGGTTGACGTACAGTCACCCCAACAAGCGCTTCGGGCATATTCCAGCGCGAAGGAGTACCCCTGCGGGATACTGTGCGACGCTCGCTGCGGGGAGTCGAACAGGCGGCGTAGCGGGGCCGCACTGCGGGGCAAGCAGCGGCGCGCATCGTCGGATCCGCAGCCGCCCCGGGGGCGACTGCGGCGCGGCGCGTGTTCAGGACCACTCGCATCTCACACAAGGTACCGGAGCGGACCGCCGACTCCGGGCTGTTACGAGTCACGCATCGGATACGACCCGGTATCAACTCTCCGTAATTCCGGCATGCCACAATCCGCGACATCTCTGCGGGCATCGTCGGCAATGTCGCAGCCAGACGGCCTGTCAGACCGTTCCGGCCGTCAGATCGGCCGCGAGGAGTTCCTCACTCTCCGTGACTCCTCCCGCACGTTGGGTTCGAACCCATGCGCGTTTCAGATGCAGATGGACCTCGGACTCCCAGGTGAAGCCCATGCCGCCGTGCACCTGGAGACAGTCGCGGGCGCCGCGTACGGCGGCCTCGTCGGCGAGCAGACGGGCGGCGGCGATGTCGGCCGGGTCGGCGGTGACGGCGGCCGCGTAGACCGCGGCGCGTGCCGTCTCCGCCCGGACCAGCATCCCCGCGCACAGGTGCGCCACCGCCTGGAAGGCCCCTATGGGCCGTCCGAACTGTTCGCGGGCCCGGGCGTGTTGCGCCGCCAGATCGCAGACGCGGTGCGCCGTGCCGAGCTGCTCGGCGGCGGTGAGGAGGACGGCGACGGGGTCCGGGGCGGCCGCCGTGCCGCCGGGCACACGGTGCAGGGGTGTCAGCGGGTCCAGGGAGCGCAGCGGCACGGCTCCGGCGGTGTCGCCGCGTACGACGTCGGCCTCCGCCAGCCACTCCGCGAGGCCGCCGTCGACGGACGTCACGACGGTCTCGCCCGTGGCGGCGCCCGGTACGGCACCGGCCGCGAGATGGGTGGCGGCCAGCGGCCCGGGCAGCAGCGCCCTCCCCGTCTCCTCGAACACCAACACCGCCTCGGGGAGCCCCAGTCCGACCCCGCCGTCCGACTCCGGCAGCCGCAGCGCGAAGAACCCGGCGTCGCCCAGGGCCCGCCACAGCGCCCGGTCCAGGCGCGCCGGGCCCCGTGCGGCGGCCCGCAGCGCCTCCGTGTCGAAGCGCCGGGCCAGCAGCTGCCGCACCCCCTCGCTCAAGGCCCGCTGGTCGTCCGTCAAGCGGAATCGCACGGTCACCGTCCCTTCGGCAGGCCGAGGATCCGCTCGGCGACGATGTTGTGCTGGATCTGCGAGGTGCCGGCCGCGATGGTGTACGAGAGGGACGAGAGACGGTCGAGGGTCCAGGGCCGGTCCAGGTCGAGGCAGTCGGGGCCCAGCACGTCGGCGGCGGCGTCGTAGAGCTCCTGGCGGGCGTGCGAGTACCGGAGCTTGAAGACCGAGCCTCCGGTCCCTGGCACCCCGCCCGAGGTCTCCGCGGCGCTCACGTTCCACTGCGTGAGCCGCCACAGGGACCGGAACTCGGCGTTGAGCCTGCCCAGCCGGCGCCGGAGCACCGTGTCGTCCCAGCGGCCGTTCTCGCGGGCCTCGACGGCCAGTTCGGCCAGGACGCGGCGGCAGGCGACGACCTCGCCGGCGAAGGCCGTGCCGCGTTCGAAGGACAGCGTCACCATCGTCACGCGCCAGCCGTCGTTCTCGTCCCCGACCCGGTTCGCGGCCGGCACCCGCACCTCGTCGAGGAAGACCTCGGCGAACTCGGCCGACCCGGCCGGCGTGCGCAGCGGCCGTACGGTGATGCCGGGGGCGTCCATGGGCATGGCGAGCCAGGTGATGCCCCGGTGCTTGGGCGCCGCGGGGTCCGTGCGGACCAACAGCTCGCACCAGTCGGCGACTTCCGCGTGGGAGGTCCAGATCTTGGAGCCGGTCACCACGTAGTGGTCGCCGTCGCGCCACGCGCGGGTGCGCAGGGCCGCGAGGTCGGAGCCGGCCTCCGGTTCGCTGAACCCCTGGCACCAGACGTCCTCGCCGCGCAGGATCCGCGGCAGCCAGCGCGCCCGCTGCTGGTCCGTGCCCTCGGCGGCGATGGTCGGCCCGGCGTGCAGCAGTCCCACGAAGTTGGCGCCCACGTAGGGCGCGCCGGCCTTCTCGGTCTCCTCCAGGAAGATCAGCCGGGTGGTCGGGGAGGCGCCCCAGTGGACGTCGGCGTATCCGGCGTCGTGGAGCCTGCGCTGCCAGCCGAGGTCGTACGCCCGCCGCCCCGGCCAGTCGTCGGGCGACGGCTTGGGCGGGAGACCGGGGAGCGTCCGCGCGAGCCACTCCCGCAGCCGGGCCCGGAAGTCCTCCTCCTCGGGCGTGTACGACAGGTCCATCAGCGGTCGAGGTCCAGGTCGAGCATGCGGATGGCGTTGCCGCGCATCAGCTTGTAGACCGTCTCGTCGTCGAGGCCCTTGACGTGGTCGAGGGCGACTTCCTTGGTGTGCGGGAAGGTCGAGTCGACGTGCGGGTAGTCGGTCTCGAAGGTGGCGTTGTCGCGGCCGACGACGTCGAGCGAGGCCACGCCGTGCTTGTCGCGGAAGAAGCAGCAGAAGATCTGCCGGTAGTAGTAGGTGGACGGCGGCTCCGGGATCGTGTCCCGCACCCCGCCCCAGGCGCGGTGCTCCTCCCAGACGTCGTCGGCGCGCTCCAGGGCATAGGGGACCCAGCCCATCTGGCCCTCGGAGTAGGCGAGTTTGAGGCGCGGGAACCTCACCAGCACTCCGCTGAAGAGGAAGTCCATCATCGAGGCCATCGCGTTGTTGAAGCTGAGCGAGGCCTGGACGGCGGGCGGTGCGTCCGGGGAGGCGGCGGGCATCTGGGACGAGGACCCGATGTGCATGTTGACGACCGTCCCGGTCTCCTGGCAGACCGCGAAGAACGGGTCCCAGTAGCCGGAGTGGATGGACGGCAGCCCGAGGTGGGTGGGGATCTCGGAGAAGGTCACCGCCCGTACCCCGCGCTCGGCGTTGCGCCGGATCTCCGCGACCGCCAGCTCGACGTCCCACAGCGGGATCAGGCAGAGCGGGATGAGCCGCCCGCCGCTGTCCCCGCACCACTCCTGGACCATCCAGTCGTTGTAGGCGCGCACACAGGCCAGGGCGACCTCCTTGTCGTGCGCCTCGGCGAAGGTCTGGCCGCAGAAGCGGGGGAAGGACGGGAAGCAGAGGGACGCCTCGACATGGTTGAGGTCCATGTCCTCCAGGCGGGCCTTCGGGTCCCAGCAGCCGCGCCGCATCTCCTCCCGGGTGATGCCCTCCAGGGTCATCTCGTCCCGGTCGAAGCCGACGGCGGCGATGTTGCGCTTGTACGGGAACTTCAGGTCCTCGTAGATCCACCAGTCGGTGGGCGGACCGTCCGGGTCCATGGTGATCCGGTACTTGCCGCCGATGTAGGCGAGTTCACCGATGCCGGCGGTCAGGGGCCTGGGCCCGCGGTCGCGGTACTTGGCCGGCAGCCACGTCTCGAAGAGGTGGGCGGGCTCGATCACGTGGTCGTCGACGCTGATGATGCGGGGCAGTTCGGTCGCCATGGGTCCCCTCCGCCGGACGGTACTTATCTGATGCACCGTCAGTTAGCATCCCACCTGACGACCCGTCAGCCAAGGAGTCAAGGGGGCAGTCGTGAACGAGACCCCGCACGCCCTGAGTTCGTCCCGCACACTGTGGGAGCTGGTCACCCGTCGCGCTGCCCTCACCCCGGACGGGCCGCTCTTCCTGGAGGACGAGCGCGCGCTGACCTTCGGAGGACTTCGCGCGCGGGCCGAGCGGGTCGCGGCCGGGCTGTACGGCATGGGGGTACGCCCCGGCACGGTGGTCGCCTGGCAGCTGCCCACCCGGATCGAGACGGCCCTGCTGTCCTTCGCGCTGGCCCGTCTCGGCGCCGTGCAGACCCCGGTCATCCCCTTCTACCGGGACCGCGAGGTGGGGTTCGCGCTGCGCGAGTCGAGGGCGGAGTTCTTCGCGGTGCCGGGCGAGTGGCGCGGCTTCGACCACGCGGAGATGGCCCGGCGCCTGGGTGCGAAGGCTGTCTTCGAGGCGTACGGCGACCTGCCCGACGGCGATCCGTCCGTCCTGCCTCCCCCGCCCTCCGACGGCACCGAGGTCCGCTGGATCTACTGGACGTCCGGCACGACCTCCGACCCCAAGGGCGTGCTGCACACGGACCGTTCCCTGATCGCGGGCGGCTCCTGCCTCGCGCACGCCCTGCGGCCCACGGGGGACGACGTGGGGTCGATCGCCTTCCCGTACGCCCATATCGGCGGGCCCGACTACACGGTGATGCTGCTGCTGTACGGCTTCCCCGCCGTCCTCTTCGAGCAGTTCGCGCTGCCGGAAGCGCTGGAGTCCTACCGTCGGCACGGGGTGACCATGGCGGGCGGGTCCACGGCGTTCTACTCGATGTTCCTGACGGAGCAGCGGAAGCGGCCGGGGACCCCGGTGGTCCCGACGCTACGGCTCCTGGCGGGCGGCGGGGCGCCGAAGCCGCCGGAGCTGTACCACGCCGTGGTGCGCGAGATGGGCGTACAGCTCACCCACGGCTACGGCATGACCGAGGTGCCGATGATCACCATGGGCGCGCCGGACGACACCCCGGAGCTGCTGGCGACGACCGAGGGACGGCCGCCGGAGGGCATGGAGATACGGATCGTGGACGGGGAGGTGCGGTTGCGCGGGGAGGCGGTGTGCCAGGGGTATCTGGACGCCGGGCAGACGGCGGAGGCCTTCGACCCGGACGGCTTCCTGCGCACCGGCGACCTCGGGCACGTGACGGAGACCGGGCACCTGGTCCTCACCGGCCGGCTCAAGGACGTGATCATCCGCAAGGGCGAGAACATCTCGGCCCAGGAGATCGAGGACCTTCTGCACCGGCATCCGGCGGTCGGGGACGTGGCGGTGATCGGCCTGCCGGACGCGGCGCGCGGCGAGCTGGTGTGCGCGGTGGTGGAACAGCCGCCGGGCGCCGAGCCCTTGACCCTGGCGACGGCGACCGCCCACCTGCGCGCCGAGGGCCTCTCCGTCCACAAGCTGCCGGAACGGCTCGAGGTCGTGGACGCCCTTCCGCGGGGCGAGACCCTGCGGAAGGTGCTCAAGTACAAGCTGCGCGAGCGCTACTCGGGCAAGTGACGTGACTGGGGCAAACAGCCCTATTCAGGCACCGTGAAGTAGCGGGCGAAGGCGGGTACGACCTCGGCCTCGCCGACCTTGCCGTCCTCGTCCGCGTCGAGCGCGCCGGCGGCCGTGCCGGCGACGTCCTCGGGGGCGCCGAGGCAGGTGAGGACGCGGGACACCTCCTCGATCGTCGCCGCGCCGTCACCGTCCGTGTCGGCGACGTCCAGTGCCGCGTGCAGGAAGGGCCGGGCGATCTCGGCGAACCGGTCGGGGTTGTCGCGCAGGCGCTTGACCGCGCCGTTGACGAACTCCCCGCGCGTGATGCGCTGGTCGCCGTCGCGGTCCGCGATGCCCGCCATGCCCTGCCAGAACGCCTCCGCGCCGCCGTACAGCGCCTGTCCCTTGTCGGACCGGGCCGCTACGGCGAACTCCGCGAGCAGCGCCTTGGCCGCCCCGTAGAAGTCCTCGCGGTCGATGTAGCCGTTGCCGTCCTGGTCGAAGATGGCGAACCGGGCGGCGATCCTGCGCTCGTACTCGCTGCTGACCATGTCTCTTTCAGGCCGCCTTACGTCAGGTGGGGTGCGTCTCGCTCGGAGCGTACGACGGAGGGGGCCGTTCGGGCGCGGGAAAACGTCACTTGCGCCAAGACCGGGGGAATTCCGGGACAACAGCGTGTCAGAACGGCAACACTCGCCCTACCGTGCGTCATCGGCCCGTCACGCGGACAGGGGTTCGCCCTCGTCACCCAGGGCGGCGTCCACATCGCCGTACACGTCGAACAGCCTGCGAACACCCAGCGCGCCGAGGACCCGGTTGACATGGGACCCGTCGGCCGCGCCCCGGGCGGGCAGCACCAGCCGCAGCCGGCCCTGGCAGGAGCGGATCAGACGGCGCGCGGCGATCAGCACACCGACGCCGCTGGAATCGCAGAAGAACACATCGGACAGGTCGAGGACAAGACAGTGGTGCCCCTCGGCCACTACGTCGTGCACACGCTGACGCAGCACCGGCGAGGTCACCAGATCCAGTTCGCCCGACACCTGGAGCACGGCCCATTCGCCCTGCTCGCCGCCGGTCACTTTGAAGGTCACCACACGCCCTTCGATCGCCAAAACGGAAGCAGTGCCTACGCTTCCTTGCAGCGCGGCTGCCCAGCGGCCGTTCCCTGAAACACAACCCGAAAAACGGATCCCCTTCGAATCAGGCTTGTTTTAGTCGGCTTCGATCCTGTTCGATCCTCTTCAGTCAGGTCTGATCGGACAGCGGAGGGGTAGACGCCTCTACCACCTGCGGCCGGTCAGGGGGCGCACATTGCCACAAAGGGGCGTGCGCTACCGGACGTGCCGACTACATTCGAGGAGACATCAGGCACAGGCTGGACAGGGCACGGGCGCGGGACACGAGCAGGGGGGTGAGGGGGGCCGCATGGCGAAAAAGGACGTACCGCCCCGCTGGGACCGCAAGATGCAGCAGCGGCTCGCCCGCGGGGAGGCCGCCGCCCTCGGTGAGCTCTACGACCGGTTCGCCTCACTCGTGCACGGCCTCGCCCACCGCGTCCTCGGCGACGAACGCGCCGCCGACGGCATCACCCGCGAGGTCTTCGTCCACGTCTGGGAACACCCGGACGCCTACGACCCCAGACAGGGCCCGCTGCGCACCTGGGTCGCCACGCTGACCCACCGCCTGGCCGTGCAGCGCCTGCGCGCCACCGAGACCGCCGCTCTCGCCCGCGAGGGCTCCGGCAGCGCGGAGGAGCTGGAGCACAGGGTGCGCCGCGCATCGGTCGCCGCCCGCGCCGACTACATCGTCCAGTCCATGCCGGTCCCGCTGCGCTCGGCCCTGGAGCGGGCCTACTTCCAGCGCCGCGACTACCACCAGACCGCCACCGACCTCGGCATCACCGAGGACGAGGCCCGCCGCCGGCTGCGCCTGGGCCTCCAGCTCCTGTCCACCGCCCACGAGACCGAGCCACCCGGCGCACCGCCCGGAGACGGGGGTGCGGTGTGAGCGGCTCGGAGATCCCCTCGGGCCCGGGCGAGCCGGACGGGCCCGAGAACGACGAAGGACAGGAGCCGGGGAAATCGCCGCGCATCCCCATGCCCCGGGCCTCCGTCGAGGACAGCGGACAGCCGCTGCCCGCACTGGAGGACCTCGGTGACAGCGCACTGCCTCCCGTACCGCCCGTACTGGAGCACCCCGTGCTGAAGGCCCTGCTCGGCGCCTGGGCGCTGGCCGCCTGCTCGGCCGAGGAGGCCGTGGCCGTCGAGGAGCACCTCGGCGAGTGCGGGCAGTGCGCCGACGAGGCACGGCGGCTGCGCGAGGCGGTCGGGCTGCTGCAACGGCCCGAGAGCCTCGACCTGGACCCGTCGCTGCGCACCCGGGTCCTGGAGACCTGCCTGGAGCGGCGCCCGCCGCGCATTCCGGTGCCGGACTGGGCCGCCGCGTACGACGCCGAGACCGCGCGCCTGGACGCCCTGCTCCAGGACTTCGGCGACGCCGAGTGGCACGCGCCGGTACGGCTGCGCTGGTTCCGGGCCGACGAGTCGACGAGCCGCCGTACGACCGTCGCCGGGGTCATCGCGCATCTGCTCAGCGTCGACGGTCTGGTCGCCCTCGCGCTGGGCCTGGACGACCCGCTGGGCGATGTCACGTCCCGGCGCCCGACTCCGGCGGCCCGCACCGAGGCGTACTGGCGTGCCTCCCACTTCCCGCCCACCCGATCTGTGCGGGCGCCCTGGCGGGAACAGAGCCACAACCTCGTCCGCACGGTGTCCTTCACGGGCGGCGGCGCCGGGAAGATGCCGGTACCGTACGGCGACTTCGCGCTGCCCCTGCACGACGCGATGCTCGACCGTGCCTTCGAGTGCTGGGTGCACGCCGAGGACATCGCGGACGCGGTCGACTACCCCTACGACCCGCCCTCGCCGCGCCATCTGCACCGCATGATCGACCTGGCGGCCCGCATGCTGCCGACGGCCCTGGCGCACCGCCGCCGCACCGGCCTCGCGGCACCCGCCCACCACCGCCACCTCGTCGCGGCCGGCGAACCGGGCCGCAGCCTCCGCCTGGAGATCGAGGGCCTCGGCGGCGGAGAATGGCTGATCCCCCTCGACTCCCCCGCGGCCAAGGGCTCCGCGGAACACGAGGTGGCCCACGTAGCCCTGGACGGCGTCGAATTCTGCCGCCTGGCCGCAGGCCACGTACCCCCACAGGAAGCGGCAGCGGGCCAGGTAGGAGACAGAGAGGCGATCAGAGACGTCCTGTTCGCCGCCGCATCACTAAGCAGGATGTGACTAACCCAGGGGCGCGGGGAACTGCGCGACAAGCCACAAACCACCCGCACTCGCCCCCAAACGGGACAACCCACCCCCTCAGGCGAAAATCACAGTCCGCCGCCCATTGGGCAGAATCCGCCGCTCCGCATGCCACTTCACAGCCCGAGCCAACGCCTGACACTCCACATCACGCCCGATGGCAACAAGCCCCTCAGGCGTCACGTCATGCCCCACCCGCTCGACCTCCTGCTCGATGATCGGCCCCTCATCAAGATCAGCCGTCACATAGTGAGCAGTCGCCCCGATCAGCTTCACACCCCGGGCGTGAGCCTGGTGATACGGCTTCGCCCCCTTGAAGCTCGGCAGGAACGAGTGGTGGATATTGATGATCCGCCCGGACAGCGCCTTGCACAGATCGTCCGACAGCACCTGCATGTACCGGGCGAGAACGACCAGCTCGACACCCTCCTCACGCACGATGTCGAGCAGCCGCCCCTCCGCCTCGGCCTTCGTGTCCCTCGTCACCGGAATGTGGTGGAAGGGAATGTCGTACGAGCCCACCAGCTCGGCGAAGTCCGTGTGGTTGGACACCACCCCGGCGATCTCCACCGGCAGCGCCCCGGTCCGCGCCCGGAACAGCAGGTCGTTCAGGCAGTGCCCGAACTTGCTGGCCATCAGCAAGATGCGCATCTTCTGGTCGCCCCGGTTGATCTGCCACTCCATCTGGAAGGAGTCACCGATCGCCGCGAAGCTGGCCCGCAGTTTCTCCACGGACACCGGCGCGTCCGCCGAGAAGTGGACGCGCATGAAGAACAGTCCCGTGTCGTGGTCGCCGAACTGCTGGCTGTCCTCGATGTTGCAGCCGGTCATGAACAGATAGCTCGACACGGCGTGCACGATGCCCTTCCTGTCCGGGCAGGAAAGGGTGAGGACGTACTGGTCCGGCGGGGTCGGGGCGGTGGTGGACTGCTCGTTCATGCAGGACAGGTTCCCACAGGCGGCCGCACCGCCCGCAATCGTCCCGCTAGGCGGACCTGGTCATGAGCCGCAGCACCTCCAGGCTGCGCGGCGGCGTGTCCGGCTCCTCGCCGTCGCTCGTGGCGAGCCGCACATGCGCGTCCCGGGCCGCCTGGATCGCCTCGGGCCACGCCTGGTTCTCGAGGTACGCGGCGACCGGGGCGTCCGGCCCGACCTGGTGCATGATCCGCAGCACCCGCAGCACGGCGGTGTCCACGAGGGCCGCCTCCTGCGAGTCACGGAATATCGTGCCGACGTACTTCTCGGCGGACCAGTGATCCAGCCAGGTGTCCTCGACCAGCCGGTACACCGCGTCGGTCACGTCGCCGTAGCCGTCCACGCCGGCCAGCCAGACGTCCCGCTGGAACCCGGGATCGGAGAGCATGTGCAGCGCCGAGCGCACGTTGCTGCGCCAGCGCCACCACGGCATGTCGTTGGCAGGCATGCCGCCCATGGTGGATGAGCGACGGCCACGACGGGAAGAGTTCTCCGAAGCTTGCACGGTCATCGATCGTACGTTCCCCTCCACATCGGTCACACAGACCCCCGTAATTCACCTGCGCGTCACCCATTGTTGAGCCGAGATCACTCCCGGGTTGGTCATGTGGCGGAATCGTGCGGAACCATGACCGGCAGGCGACGCACCCGCAGCACATTCCTCCCCGGCCACCTCACCCGTCACGCCAGAAAAGGCGTCCTCTCCGCGGGCGCGGCGGTCGCGTGCGCGTCGTTCCTCGCCGGCTGCGGGGTCGTCCCCGGCACCACGGGGGATGCCGGGGACGATCCGATCACCGTCATGACCTGGGCGCCGCAGGACACCAAGGCCACCAACAAGCCCGGAATGCCCGCCTTCGCCCACGCCTACGCCCGTTGGATCAACGCCAAGGGCGGGATCAACGGCCGCAAGCTCAACGTGCTGACCTGCAACGACCACAACGACAGCGTGGCCGCCGCCAAGTGCGCCCGGCGGGCCGTCAAGGAGAACGTGGTCGCGGTCGTAGGATCCTACAGTCAGTACGCCGACTCCTTCTTCCCGTCCCTGGAGGGCGCGGGCATCCCGTACATAGGCGGCTACGGCATCACCAACGCCGAGTTCACCAGCCCCCTGTCCTACCCCGTCAACGGCGGCCAGCCCGCGCTGCTGGCCGGTCTCGGCAGGTCCCTCGCCGGCTGCGGGCCGGTCGCCCTGGTGCGGCCCGACACCATCGCGGGCGACCAGCTGCCGCCGCTGCTCGACTCCGGCCTGAAGGCGGGCGGGCACCGGGCCGCGCGGGACCAGCGGGCGGCGGAGGACGCCACCGAGTACGACGGCCAGGCCCAGCGGGCGCTGGAGACGACGACCTCCGTCCCCGGGACCGAGGGGTGTGTGGTGCCCGCGCTCGGGGACCGCAACGGCACCTTCATGGACTCCTTCCGGCGGTCCCGCGAGGACTATCCGGACGTCCGGACGGCCACCGTGCTCGGCAGCGTCGACCAGACCGTGATCGACGCGACCGGCGGGGCCTCGGGGCCGTACGAGGGCTCGTACATCACCGGCTGGTACCCCGTGGAGAGCGATGCCCGCTGGAACGGGATGAAGCAGGTGATCAAGCAGGAGGCCTTCGGCGACAACCGCATCGACGCCGCGGACGCCGGAGTGCAGACCACCTGGATCGCCTACACCGTGTTCAAGAAGATCGTCGAGTCGCTGGGCGACGGCGAGGTGAGCGCCGACACGGTGACGGAGGCCCTCGACAACGGCCTCAGGATCAACACGGGCGGACTCACTCCGACACTGCGGTGGCAGTTCCAGGACAAGCTCGCCGCCGTCGGCTTCCCGCGCCTGGTCAATGCGAACGTGACCCTTCAGGTGGTGCGGGAAGGGCGGCTGGTGTCGGCGCGGAAGGGCTTCGTCGACACGACGAAGACGCTGCAGGACGCCGACGTGAACTACTGAGCCCCGCCCAGCGGTTCACGCCCGGTCCGCCCACGTCCCCTCACGTCACAGCTGCGTCGGCTGGCGCTCGGTCAGGCCGTACGTCTTCGCTATGGCGTTCCACAGCCCGGCCGCCTTGGTCTTCTCGGCGCTCGCGACGCCGCTGGCGCGGTTGCCGGCCTGGGTCTGGCCGGTGGCACGGGCCTGGCCCTTCCTGCAGCCCTTCTTGCCCGCGGTCTGGTCGGCCCAGGCCGCGTAGTGGTTGTCGGCCGACGCCGAGGCCTGCCACGCCTTGGTGAGGGCGGTGGTCAGCGCGGCGTGGTCGGGCAGCTGGTCGACCGTGATGCCGGAGAGCCGGGTGACCAGCTCGGTGCGCTGCTTGGCCGCGTCGCGCAGGTTCTTGGCCGCCTGGGGCAGGTTGTCGCAGCGCTTGACGTCGGCGACGGAGGTGATCACGGTGGTGCGGCTGTCGCCGCTGTCGGCGAGCAGCTTGTCCAGCTCGACCGCCTGGGCCCGGGCCGGGTCGGCGGAGGGCGAGGCGGAGTCGTCCGTCGCGGGCGCCGAGGCGGCCACGGTCTTGTTGTTGTCACCGCCGCCGTCGTCACCGCCTCCTGCGGCGAGCAGCGCGCCGGCGCCGACGCCGAGGACGGCGATCCCGATGCCGACGGCCGCGATCACCGGCACGCGCGAGCCGGTACGGCCGCCCCGGCCGCCCCGGCCGCCGCCGGAGTGGCCGGGCGGGGCGTAGGAGGGCTGAGGGGCGCCGTACGGGGCGTGTGGCTGGGGCTGCGGCTGCTCGATGCGGGGCATCTGCTGCGTGGCACCGGCCGGGCTCTCGGCGCCCTGGTCGCTGCGGAAGAGGTTGTCGAACTCGGCGGGCGGCTGCTTGTCCCCGCCGGGCACCGGCGCGATGTACTGCGTCGCCTCGGCGTCCGGATTCGAGGCGGGCGGCAACGGCCCGGCTCCGGCCCGGGGCGCGGTGCCCAGGAACGTGGTCGCCTCGGGGTCGTGACCGGTGGGCGCCTCGGGCGGCAGCGCACCCGGGCCCACCGGGGGTATGTACTGCGTCGCCCCCTCGTCGGCAGCGGGCGCGGCGACGGGCGGCAGGTACTGGGTCGCGCCCTCGTCGGCGGGCGCGGGCAGGGGTGCGCCTCCGCCTCCGGCGCCCGTGGACGAGGAGTGGGACCCGTATCCGTCCGTCGCGGGCGGCAGCGGGGCGCCTCCGGCGGGAGGGCCGTACGCCCCTGGAGCGGAGCCGTACGCGCCGGAGGCCGGCGCAGGAGCCCCGTACGCGTCCGTCGCCGGAGGCAGCGAACCGCCCGGGGCGGCGGAGCCGTAGGCGTCGGAGGCCGGCGCGTTAGAGCCGTACCCGTCCGTGGCCGACGGCAGCGGGCCTGCCCCGGCCGGGGAGCCGTACGCGTCGGAGGCCGGAGGCAGCGAACCGCCCGCGGCGGACCCGTACGGGTCGGAGCCCGACGGCTGCCCGCCACCGGCGGGGGAGCCATAGCCGTCCGTCACCTGCGGCGAACCGCCCGCGGGAGAGCCGTATCCGTCCGTGGCCTGCGGCAGCGGGGTGCCGTACGGGCCGGGGGCCGGGGGCAGTTGGGAGGCGTCGGCCGGAGGTCCGTAACCGGCGTACGGGTTGGGGGGCTGGGTGCCCTCCTGGGGGAGCGCGCCCGGCGCGGGGAGCTGCGCGTCCCACGCCGGAGGCTCCGGGGTGGTCCACTGCTGAGACTGCTGGGACTGCTGGGGCGGCGGGGACTGCCAGCTGTTGTCCTGCGGCGAGGGCGGGGACTGCTGGTCGGGTCCCCACGGCTGGCCCCAGGTCTGGCCGCCGGCGGGGGCCGAGGCCGAGGTCTGGCCGGTCGGGGCCGGACCGGGCCGGTGGCCCGCCGGGGTGTCACCGGGTCCGCCCGTCATCCCCGGCAGCAGGGGTTCGCCACCGTCGGAGGGCAGCACGATGCCTTCGCGCGCTTGGCGCGCCGAGGGCTCCTCGCCCTGTCCACTCTGCGTCACCGGGACTCCTACTTATGGGGGACCTTGTGAATCGTCGGGTCACGCTACCGGGTCCCCAGAGCCCCGTGCCACGCACCACAGGGCCCGGCCTCGAGCCCTGTGAGCGCGGTAACACAACCGGGTCACGGCACGCTGTTCATGTCACCTCCTGCGTGCACAACGGCCGTTTCCCGCACGTTCACGCATCCGCAGACCCTGTGTTCACGCCGCCGCCTGCAGGTCCAGCCGCGCCCCGAACTCCCTGACCACGGCCTCGTCCCGGTACGGCTCCAGCCGCTGCTGGAAGTCCTCCAGATACTCGGCGCCACGGTTGGACCGCAGCCCCTCCAGCAGTTCCACGGCCTTCATGCCCGTGCTGCACGCCTCTTCGACCTCGCGCTGCTGCACCTGAGCCGTGGCCAACAGCACATAACCGATGGCCCTGCGGCGCGCCCGCGTCTCGGGATGCCCGGCCAGCGACTCCTGCGCACACCGCGCCGCCGCGTCGGCCTGCCCCAGGTCCCGGTGGCAGTGGGCCAACTCGTCGGCGAGATAGGCCTCGTCGAAGTGCGCGATCCACACCGGGTCGTCCCCGGCGGCCGGGTCGGCCGCCTCCAGAGCGCTCACCGCGCGCCCGGCCGCCGACTGGGTGGCGCGCACGTCGCCCATCAGGGCATGCCCGCGCGCCTCCGCCGCATAGAACATGGACTCCGCGCGCGGTGACACGCGCCCCCGCGCCCCTTCCTGCGCCGCCCTCGCCAACTGCGCGATCTCCCGCGGGTTCCCGAGCTGCGCGGCGAGATGGCTCATGGAGGCGGCCAGCACATAACCGCCGTAGCCGCGGTCCCCGGCCGCCTGGGCCAGCCGCAGCGCCTGGATGTAGTAGCGCTGCGCCAGACCCGGCTGCCCGGTATCCACGGCCATGTACCCGGCGAGCTCCGTCAGCCGGGCCACCGCGGCGAACAGGTCCCGCCCCACCGCCTCCCGGTACGACCCCGCCAGCAGCCCCGAGACCACGCTGTTGAGGTAGTGCACGACGACCGGGCGCACATGCCCGCTGCCGTACTGGTGGTCGAGATCCACCAGCGCCTGCGTCATGGCGAGGACCGCCTGCACGTCGGACTGTCCCACGCGCGGTCCGGCCGAGCGCGACACCTGTCCGTCGGGCGCGGAGATCAGCCAGTCACGGCTGGGCTCGACCAGCGCGGACGCGGCGACGGAGGAGCCGGACAGGAAGTCCCGCCGCCCCACATCGCTGCGCCACAGCTCGCAGACCTGCTCGATGGCCCCCAGTACCGTCGGCGAGAACTGGAGACCAACGCCCGAGGCGAGGTTCTTGCCGTTGGCCATGCCGATCTCGTCGATCGTGACCGTACGGCCGAGTTTGCGGCCCAGTGCCTCGGCGATGATCGCCGGGGCCCGGCCCCGCGGCTGCTGCCCGCGCAGCCAGCGCGCCACCGACGTCTTGTCGTAGCGCAGGTCGAGACCGTGCTCGGCACCGCACATGTTGACCCGGCGGGCCAGGCCGGCGTTGGAGCATCCGGCTTCCTGGATGAGCGCCTGGAGCCGTTCGTTCGGCTGCCGGGCGACGAGCGGCCTTGCGGCCATGGCGTACCCCCTGTGGCTGCGGTGCCTGCCCACGCACCGAGTTGACGTGTCTTCCGCGGCCGAACCCCTCACGTCCCAGCGAAAAGATCCGGCCGTGAAGATCAATGCCCCGCCGACCAGGCGAAAATGCGAGGCATGTGAGGAATGCCGGGGTAACGGCTGTTGCCGGCCCCACTCGTGGCTACCCAGCTCCGGCCACCGATCCTCCTGCGCGCCCCCGCACATGCACCCATGCGCCCCGAGGACAGGGGCGGTGCGCTTCCCCGCGCACACGGGCGGGCGTAACCCCTGGTGACGACCAGAGTTGTGTTCATCGTGGAAGAGACGATCGCCGGCACCGAAGCCGCTCAGATCCCGAAGCAGCGCGGGGAATCGCTGCTGGAGACCGCTGTCCGCTACGCCGAGGAGCGCCACTGGGACGTGTTCCCCGGGACCTGGCTGGAAGCGGTCGAAGGAAATCAGCAGTGCTCCTGCGGTGACGCCGCGTGTCCGGCACCCGGATCGCACCCGGCGCGCCCGGACTGGGCGACGCAGGCGACGGGCAGTGCGACCGTCGCGCGACGGATGTGGCAGAAGCAGCCGACGGCGTCGATCCTGCTGCCGACGGGGCGGACGTTCGACGCGATCTCCGTGCCGGAGACGGCCGGGTTCCTCGCGCTCGCGCGGATGGAGCGGATGGAGCTGACGCTCGGGCCGGTGACGCTCACACCGGATCGGCGGATGGAGTTCTTCGTGCTGCCGGGGGCCGGTGTGAAGGTGCCGGATCTGGTGCGCAAGCTGGGGTGGTCGGTGTCCTCGCTGGATCTGGCCGTGCTGGGCGAAGGGGCGTATGTGGCTGCGCCGCCTACGCGGTTCGGGTCGCGGGGGGCTGTGCAGTGGGCCTGCCGGCCTACGCCGGCCAATCGGTGGCTGCCGGATGCGGAGGAGTTGATCTCGCCGTTGGCCTATGCGTGCGGTCGGGATCGGTAGCGCCTGATCGTCTGCGCGGTTGCCGTTGATCGGCGGCTGCGGGCCGGTTGTGGTTGATCGCGCAGTTCCCCGCGCCCCTGAAAGACGCCACCGTAGGGTGCAAGGTGACGGAGGGAGACGCGGTGGGATCCAGCGCTGTACGGGTGCAAGGGCTCTGGAAGCGGTTCGGGCAGCAGGTCGCTGTGGCCGGGGTCGATCTTGAGTTGCCCGCGGGCAAGTTCATCGGGCTCGTCGGGCCGAACGGGGCCGGGAAGACCACCACCTTGTCGATGGTGACCGGGCTGCTCAGGCCCGATCACGGGACCGTCGAGGTGGTCGGGCACGACGTGTGGCGCGACCCCGTCGAGGTGAAGGCCCGGATCGGGGTACTGCCCGAGGGGCTGCGGCTGTTCGAGCGGCTGTCGGGGCGAGAACTGCTGGCGTACAGCGGGCGGTTGCGCGGACTGCCCGGTGCCGAGGTCGACAAGCGGGCCACGCAACTCCTCGACGTTCTCGATCTGGCCGGTAGCCAGCACAAGCTCGTCGTCGACTACTCGACCGGCATGCGCAAGAAGATCGGGCTCGCCACCGCTCTCCTCCACAATCCCGAAGTGCTGTTCCTGGACGAGCCGTTCGAGGGCGTCGACCCCGTCTCCGCCCAGACCATCCGGGGCGTGCTGGAGCGGTACACCGCCTCGGGCGCCACGGTCGTGTTCTCTTCCCACGTCATGGAGCTCGTCGAGTCGCTGTGCGACTGGGTGGCCGTCATGGCCGCCGGGCGGATCCGGGCCACCGGGACCCTCGCCGAGGTGCGCGGTGACGCGCCCTCGCTGCAGCAGGCGTTCCTCCAACTCGTCGGGGCGCAGAGCCGGGACGCCGGGTCCGACCTCGACTGGCTGGGCGGCGGGGCCCGGTGAGTGCGCCCGCCCTCACCCCCGTCGTCGTACGGCTGAAGCTGTCGCTGCTGCGCAACGGGCTGCGACAGTCCGGCGGACGCAAGGCCGCCTACATCGCATCGGCCGTCTTCGCCCTGCTCTTCGCCGCGCTGCAACTGCTCGGCCTGATCGCGCTGCGCGGACACGCGCACGTCGAGTCCCTGGTCGTGCTGGCCGTGGCCGTACTGGGGCTCGGCTGGGCGGTGATGCCGCTGTTCTTCCCCAGCGGTGACGAGACACTGGACCCGACCCGGCTGGTGATGCTGCCGCTGCGGCCCCGGCCGCTGGTGCGGGCGCTGCTCACGGCGTCGCTGGTCGGCATCGGGCCGCTGTTCACGCTGTGCCTGCTGGTGGGCTCCGTGATCGCCGTCGCCCGGGGCGGGGCGGCGTTCGCGGTGGGCGTCGTCGCGGTCGCCCTGGCGCTGCTGGTGTGCGTGGCCTTCGCGAGGGCCGTCGCCGCCGCCAACGTACGGCTGCTGACCAGCCGCAAGGGCCGTGACCTCGCGGTGCTGAGCGGGCTCGTCATCGCCGTCGGGGCGCAGGTCGTCAACTTCGGCGCGCAGCGGATCGGTTCGGCGGGCCTCGGCGAGCTGGACCCGGTCGCGGAGGTGCTCCAGTGGGTGCCGCCGGCGACGGCGATCAGCGCCGTGCACGCGGTGGGCGAGGGGTCGTACGGTCTCGCCGCCGTCCAACTGGCGCTGACCGCAGGTGCGCTGGTGGCGCTGCTCGCGGTGTGGTCCCGGCATCTGACGCGGCTGATGACCTCGCCCGACGGATCCACGCTGCCCACCGCCGAGACGGCCGCCCGCGAGCGGTCGTCGAGCGGGCTCGGGCGGCTGCTGCCCGGGGGCCGCACCGGCACGGTCATGGAGCGCAGCCTGCGCTATGTGTGGCGCGACCCCAAGACCAAGGCCGCCTGGGTGACCTCACTGGCCATCGGCCTGATCGTGCCGGTGTTCAACGCCTGGCAGGGCACCGGTTCCGTGTACTTCGCGTGCTTCGCCGCCGGGATGCTCGGCATCCAGATGTACAACCAGTTCGGGCAGGACACCTCGGCGTTCTGGATGGTCGCGATGACGATCTCCTCGACCCGTGACGCCTACGTCGAACTGCGAGCCCGGGCGTACGCCCTGCTGCTGATCACCCTGCCGTACGCCACGCTCGTGACCGTGCTGACGACGGCCATGCTCGGCGACTGGCGGCGGCTGCCCGAGGCTCTGGGGCTGTCCTTCGCACTGCTCGGCGCGATGCTCGCGACCGGGGCGTGGACGTCCGCCCGCTTCCCCTACTCCATCCCGCAGGAGGGCTACAAGAACGTCGCCCCCGGGCAGACCGGGCTCGCCTGGATCTCCATCTTCGGCGGGATGATCGCCGCGGCTGTGCTGTGCGCGCCCGTCATCGCGCTCACGATCTGGCTGAACGTGAGCGCCGAGGGCGACGACTGGACGTGGCTGCTGTTTCCGGTGGGGTCGGTGTACGGGGCGGTGCTCACGGCGGCCGGGCTGCGGCTGGCGGCTCCGCGGACGGCCCGGCGGCTGCCGGAGATCCTGGTGGCGGTCAGCAAGGGGTGAGCTTCCGTCCCGGGTTGACCTGCGCCTTCAGTTGGAATTGAGGGCGTCCAGGAACGGCTCGATCGCCGCGCGCCAGGCCTCCGGCTGGTCGTAGTGCACCAGGTGGCCGGCGTCGGCGACCTCCGCGTACTGGCCGCGGGGCAGGACGCGGACCATCTCCTGGGCCTCGGCGCGGCCCAGCTCGCCGTCGAGGCCGCGCACGACCAGGGCGGGGCACCGGACCTGGGTCAGCTCCTCCCAGTGCGCGTCGTACACCCAGGTCTCGCGGGAGCGGAGCATCTGTTCCGGTTCGAAGACGGGACGCCAGCCGTCCGGGGACTCGGCCAT
Source organism: Streptomyces sp. NPDC055506 (assembly GCF_053643595.1). Classification (NCBI taxonomy): domain Bacteria; kingdom Bacillati; phylum Actinomycetota; class Actinomycetes; order Kitasatosporales; family Streptomycetaceae; genus Streptomyces; species Streptomyces sp. NPDC055506. The sequence continues at coordinate 46,609 of NZ_JBSHKH010000002.1, forward strand.
CACCTCGGCGTAGAACGCGCCGCGGGCCGGGTTGGGCCGCTCCACCCAGGGGTCGTCCTCGCCGAACCACTTGCGGACGTCGGCGAGCGTTGCGAAGGGCAGCGGCCAGGAGCGGAACCACTGGTCCCACTCGCGCTGCGAGGCCGCGCCGAGCGCGGAGGCCCGCATATCGCAGATGATCAGCCCACGGACCAGGTCCGGGCGCTTGGCGGCGAGCTGCCAGGCGGTCAGCGCGCCCATGGCGTGGCCGATGAGGACGACCGGGTGGAGCCCGAGCTGTTCCAGAGCGGCCTCGACGTCGTCGACGTAGGCGTCACGGGAGAAGGCTCCCTGCGGGGGCTTCTCGCTGCGGCCGTGGCCGCGCTGGTCGAGAGCGACGGCGCGGTACCGGCCGGAGAGCCAGCGGGCGGTGGACGCCCAGTGCGAGGCGCGGCCCATGAGGCCGTGCAGTAACAGCACACCCGGGGAGCCGTTCGTCGCGGTCCCCGCGCCGGGCGTGCGCTGCGCGTCGAGCGGGTCATTCGCGTTTTGCGAGTCGTGCAGGTCGTGCGGGTCGTGCGCCGGATCGGTCTTGGGCGGGTCGCCGAACTCCCAGGCCGCGAGGCGTACGCCGCCCGTCCCGGTCACGTCGATGCGTCGCGCCATGTCCTGGCACCCCCCAAGCTTCGCGCGGACCGTGGTCGTCTCCGGCCGTTCGGTCCTGTGAACCGTGTTCTGCCTGCTGCGCCTTGTTGCTGTGCCGTGCTGTGCCGTGCTGTGCCGTGCTGTGCCGTGCCGTGCCGTGCGTCACGCGCACACTATCGAATGCCCATTCGAGGATGCTGTTCTCGCGGGCAACACCCCTCGTTCGAGTGACCATCCTCAGGGATTGATAGCCGCTGCCGAGGGGAGATCTTCAGCGGGAGGCGGACCGCTCGGGGAAACCGGTCCGAGGGGAATGACCCTGAGAGCTCGGGGCTCCGGGTCAGCACAGGGGAGGACAGGCCCCGGCGCCACAAGGCGCCGGGGCCCTCCACATCTCCACGGCACATCCTCCCGCCCCCTCCCCGGCCGGGCGACATCGCTGTCGAGCCACGGCCAAGAGCCCTCAGGTCATATGCCTCACGCGACAGCGTCGCACGGGAAGCGGACGAGCGCTGCCATTCGACGGACTGAATCCCGGATACGGCGGGATCACGCCAACACCACCGGCGCGGCCGCCAGGTCCGACCCGGCCGGGCTCAGGGCTTGGCGACGAACACGTGGGAGGCGACCTCCGACTCCAGTTCGGCCGCCTCGCCCCCGCTGCCCACCAGCACACCGCCCGCCGACTCGGTCACGCTGACCACCGAGCCCGGCTGCACGCCCGCCCGCCGCAGCGTGTACATCAGCTGCGCGTCCGTCTGGATCGGCTCACCGATCCGGCGCACCACGACCGTCTTGCCCTCGGCGCCCGGATCCAGAGTGGCCAGCGACACCATCCCCTCGTCCAGGAACGGGTCGGCGCCGTCCTTCTCGCCGAGCTCCTCCAGACCCGGGATCGGATTGCCGTACGGCGACTCCGTCGGGTGCCGCAGCAGCTCCAGCACACGGCGCTCCACGGCCTCGCTCATCACGTGCTCCCAGCGGCACGCCTCGGCGTGGACCTGCTCCCACTCCAGACCGATCACGTCGACGAGCAGACACTCGGCGAGCCGGTGCTTGCGCATCACACGCGTGGCGAGACGGCGGCCCTCGTCGGTGAGCTCCAGGTGCCGGTCGCTGGCGACGGACACCAGACCGTCGCGCTCCATCCGCGCCACGGTCTGGCTGACGGTCGGCCCGCTCTGGTCCAGCCGCTCGGCGATACGGGCGCGCATGGGGACCACACCCTCTTCCTCCAGCTCGAGGATGGTGCGGAGATACATCTCCGTGGTGTCGATCAGTCCGGACATACGTGCCCCTCGATGAGATCTGCCGGAGGCTGGACGGCTCACCGGCGCGTGCGCTGGCCCTGCACCCAATTCTGCCGGATACCACCGACAACCGTGCCGCCGGAGGGAGACCGGGGGATTGCGCGGCCCGCCGGAAGGGTACGAAGTTCCCCTTCACGGGCCCCTGAACCCCACGCGGCGCCCTTGACCCGGCCGCCACGACCGTATTGACACCGCACTGGTCCAGACCGCACCGTGATGCGCGACACGCGCCCACCAAGGCCTCCCGAAGGGACCCCGTATGAGCGACCGCGCGCCGGCCGGCCAGTTCCTCGACGCCGCGATCGACCTGCTGCGGCGGGTCCGCGACGAGGAGGCCGACAGCATCACGGCCGCCGGCACGCTCCTCGCCGACACCGTCGAGAGCGAAGGCCGCCTCTTCGCCTTCGGCGCCGGGCACTCCTCCCTCGCCGCGCAGGACCTCGTCTACCGCGCCGGCGGCCTCGCCCTCATGAACCTGCTCGCCGTACCCGGCGTCGTCGGCGTCGACGTCATGCCCGCACCGCTCGGCTCCGCCCTGGAACGCGTCGACGGCCTCGCGAGCGCCGTCCTGGACAGCTCCCCGCTCCGCGCCGGCGACGCCCTGCTGATCATCTCCCTGTCGGGACGCAACGCCCTCCCCGTGGAAATGGCCATGCACGCCCGCGCCCGGGGCGTACGGGTCATCGGCGTCACCTCAGTCGCCTACGCCACGGAGACCAAGTCCAGGCACAGCTCCGGGACGTACCTGAAGGACCACTGCGACCTCGTCCTCGACTCGAAGATCGCGGTCGGCGACGCCGAACTCACCCTCGACAACGTCCCGGCCCCCTTCGCCCCCGCCTCCACCGTCGTCACCTCGGCCCTCCTCCAGGCCGTCATGGCCACCACGGCCGCCACCCTCGCCGACCGCGGCCTGGAACCCCCGCTCCTGCGCTCCGGGAACGTCGACGGCGGACACGACTGGAACAGCCGCGTGATGGAGCAGTACCGGGACCGGATCTTCTACCGGCACTGAGGCGACAGCGGGACACGCTCCGGCCTTACAGCTGCTCGCCGGACAACCCCGCGAGATCCAGTGACGCCGCGATCCGCACCGCCACGTCCTCCGCGTACATCGCGTCGGACCGCTCGAACGCGCTGCGCCCCGCACCCCGCAGAAACGTCACCACCCCCAGCGTCCGCCCCCGGCTGCGCAGCACCGCGCACAAGGCGTGCACCGCGTCCGGCGGCCACTGCCGGGCCTCTGCCCACAGCCGGGCCTCCTCGGGCCCCGCGGCCCCCGCGCTCGCCCGCAGCGCGCCGACCCGCTCCACGCACTGCAGAGCCGGATGCCCCTCCGCGTACCGCGCGGGCAGGCCCGCCTGGCCGGAGAGCTTGCTCGGCCCCGGAGCGCCGGACGGAGTGGCGGCGACCCGCACCAGCCGTACCGGCCCCTCGCTCTGCGCGTCGACGAGCGCACCGCCCGCCACCCGGTCGATCAACGCGTGGTCGGCGAACCCGGCCAGGGCGAAGTCCAGGTGCACCGTCGCCGCCTCCGCCGGGTCCTCACACTCGGCCGCGGCCCGCGAGGCCCGGTACAGCTGCTGCGTACGGAACCTCAGCAGCGACGCCTCCTGCTCGCTCTGCTTGGCCTCCGTCACATCCTGGAACAGCCACCCCACACCCAGCGGAACCGGCTCCTCCGCGAGCGGCGAGGCCAGCCGCACGAAGCCGCTGCGCCAGCACCGCCGCCGCTCCCCCTCCGGCAGGCGCACACCCACCCACACCTCGGCCGGCGCGGGCGGCGCACCCTCCGCCAGCACATGCTGCAGCGCGCTCTCCAGCTCCTCCACGCCCTGCGACAGCAGATCCCCGAGCGGGCGGCCGAGCACGGACGTACGACCCGTACCCAGCGCCTTGGCCGCGTGCGCGTTCACCACCGCCGGCCGCAGGTCGACATCCACGAGCACGACGCCCCAGCTGGCGTCCTCGAACAGCGCCTCACTCAACGCGATCGACCGCTCCAGATCGATCTGCGCGTGCACCTCGCTGAAGGCGCAGTACACACCCGCCGGCTTCCCGTCAGGCCCTCGCACGGCCGCCGACTGGGTCCGTACGAGCACCCGCCCGCCGTCCTTCGTCAGCAACGCGAACTCGTTCACCTGCCGGCCCGGCGCGTGCATCGCGGACAGCAGCCGGCTCTCGACCTCCTCGGCGTCCGCGCTGCGCACGGCCCACCCGGCCAGACCCCGCCGTCCCACGGCCTCGTCCGCGCCCCATCCGAGAATCCGCTCGGCCTCACGGTTCCAGTGCGTCACGACACCGTCGGCGTCGAAGGCACACAGTGCCGCGTCCATCCCGTCCAGCAACGCGGCAAGCAGATCCGACCCGTCCCGCTCGGGCTCGTCGGGCCCCAGCTCGTCGGTGGTCCCACTACGCCGGGAAGCACTCACCTGGACCCCCTGCAGGCTGCGTCCGCACGTACCGCACGTCGGTTCGCTACTTGCAATCATTCAACTGGAACGTGACCCAGCGCACACCGTGTTCCCACAACATTGAAAGAATCGTTGTACGAGGGCATTCCCCACGTCAGCCGCGAACGAACACCCAGCCTCCTCCGGCGCGGCCCTGCGTCAAGGTCTCAGAAAAACGGTTGATCCGAGGCCGATCGGTTTCTTAGGGTTCCAGGTACACGAGAGAGGAGGTGGTTCGGCAGATGTATGAGAACCGGACGCGTGAGGTGGCTGCGGGCTAGCGGCCCGACACCACACACAGTGCGGTGCCGGACCAGCGCGTGAGCGAAACGCGCAGCCGGCCCAATCTCCAGCAGTCACCCGACCCGCGAGCCGCCGGTACGTCCGGCCGGCCCTCCTCAGGAGGACCAGGCTCGCGGGTCGCCTGCGTTTTCGGGGGTGGTCGTGGAAGGCGAATGGCGCGAGGACCGGGTCGGCAGTGCGCTGCGGGGTACGAATCCGGCCGTGCTGCGGAGGCTGGACGCCGGGTTCGCGGCGATCGGGGACGTGCAGTTCCTGCCCGGCTACTCGGTGCTGCTGACGGATGATCCCGGGGTGCGGCGGCTGTCCGAGCTGCCGCGGGGCAGGCGGCTGGCGTTTCTGGCCGACATGGACCGGCTCGGGGAGGCCGTCGAGCGGGCCTGTCGGCGGGTGGAGTCGGGGTTTCGGCGGGTCAATCTGGAGATCCTCGGGAATGCCGACGGGTTTCTGCACGCGCATGTGTGGCCGCGGTACGACTGGGAGCCCGAGGATCTCGTACGACGGCCCGTGTGGCTCTATCCGCGGGAGAGGTGGAGCGACGAGCGGTATGCCCTCGGGGCACGGCATGCCCCGCTGCGGGAGGCGATCGGGGAAGAGCTGGACCGGCTCGGAGAGTAGACGCCGGGACGGCGAACGGCCATCACGCGGAGCGCTCGGCTCCGGGCGATGGCCGTCGATGTGACGGGCTCAGTGGGCGATGTCCCCGTAGCCCTCGATCTCGCGGGGGTCGCGGCTGCCCGGGCCGACGTAGCGGGCCGAGGGGCGGACGAGGCGGCCCGTGCGCTTCTGCTCGAGGATGTGGGCGGACCAGCCGGCCGTGCGGGCGCAGGTGAACATGGACGTGAACATGTGCGCCGGGACCTCGGCGAAGTCCAGGACGATGGCCGCCCAGAACTCGACGTTCGTCGCGAGGACCCGGTCGGGGCGGCGGGCGTGGAGTTCCGCGAGGGCCGCCTTCTCCAGGGCCTCGGCGACCTCGAAGCGCGGAGCGCCCAGTTCGCGGGCGGTGCGGCGAAGGACTCGGGCGCGGGGGTCCTCGGCGCGGTAGACGCGGTGACCGAAGCCCATGAGGCGCTCGCCCTTGTCGAGGGCCTGTTTCACATAGGCCTCGGCGTCGCCCGTGCGCTCGATCTCCTCGATCATGCCGAGGACGCGGGACGGGGCGCCGCCGTGCAGCGGGCCGGACATCGCGCCCACCGCGCCGGAGAGCGCGGCCGCGACGTCAGCGCCCGTCGAGGCGATCACACGGGCCGTGAACGTGGACGCGTTCATGCCGTGCTCGGCCGCGCTCGTCCAGTACGCGTCCACCGCCGCCACGTGCTTGGGGTCCGGCTCACCGCGCCAGCGGATCATGAAGCGTTCTACGACGGACTGGGCCTTGTCGATCTCTCGCTGCGGGACCATGGGCAGGCCCTGGCCGCGGGCCGACTGGGCGACGTAGGACAGGGCCATGACGGCGGCGCGGGCCAGGTCGGCGCGGGCCTGCTCCTCGTCGATGTCGAGGAGCGGCTTGAGGCCCCAGACCGGGGCCAGCATGGCCAGGGCCGACTGGACGTCGACGCGGATGTCACCGGAGTGGACGGGGATGGGGAACGGCTCGGCGGGCGGCAGGCCGGGGTTGAAAGCGCCGTCGACGAGCAGGCCCCAGACGTTGCCGAAGGAGACATGCCCGACGAGGTCCTCGATGTCGACGCCCCGGTACCGGAGTGCGCCGCCCTCCTTATCCGGTTCGGCGATCTCCGTCTCGAACGCGACTACTCCCTCGAGCCCGGGTACGAAGTCGGACATCAGGCGGCTCCTCGTGATGTAAGTGACAGATGGTGTCTGGTGGGGTGAGACGTGTGAACCATGTGTCAGTCAGCTTGCGAAGCGGGCGGCCGTCCGGTGGATCCACGGTCGTAGCGGCGACTCGCGGCCCTGGCCGGTCTCCCCTGTGATGCCCCGTGCGGCTGGCGGTCACCCAACCCGAACGGCATCAGAACGATATCCCCGAGTGCCACCGTTGGGGAGGGTTCACGGCACTCAGTGCCACTCAGTGACGAAGGACACCGTCCATACGGCAAGATGACCGGGTGACCGACCGCGACGCCGTCCCCTTCGATCTGGCCTCGATGCGCAAGCAGTACCGGGCCGAGGGGCTCTCCGAGACCGAGCTGGCCGCCACCCCCGTCGAGCAGTTCGCGCGCTGGTTCAAGCAGGCCGCGACGGACGGCGGGCTGTTCGAGCCGAACGCCATGGTCGTCTCGACGGCCGACGCCGAGGGGCGGGTCAGCGCCCGTACCGTTCTGCTGAAGCACTTCGACGAGCAGGGCTTCGTCTTCTACACGAACTACGACTCCCGCAAGGCCCGCGACCTGGCGGAGAACCCGTACGTCTCGCTGCTGTTCCCCTGGCATCCGATGGCCCGGCAGGTCCTCGTCACCGGTGTCGCGCGGCGCACCGGCCGGGACGAGACGGCGGCGTACTTCCGGACCCGGCCGCACGGCTCACAGCTGGGCGCGTGGGCCAGCGCCCAGTCCTCCGTGATCTCCACCCGTGCCGACCTCGACCGCTCGTACGCCGAGCTGGCCGCCCGCTATCCGGAGGGCGAGCAGGTGCCCGTACCGCCGAACTGGGGCGGTTTCCGGGTGGCCCCGCAGGCGGTGGAGTTCTGGCAGGGCCGCGAGAACCGGCTGCACGACCGGTTGCGGTACGTGGAGCAGGCCGACGGGAGCTGGCGGGTGGAGCGGCTCAGTCCCTGACGGCCCACGCCTCTACAGCCCTCTCAGCCCAGCGTCTCCTCCAGCAGTCCCGCCCACTGCTCCACCACCCGTTCCCGGCGGGCCGTGTCGTCGGTGAGGAGGTTGGCGAGGCCGAGGCCGCGGGCCATGTCGAGGAGGCCCTGGACCGTTTCCCGGACGCCGGGGAGGGATTCGTCGGCGGCGAGGAGGTCGACCGCTATGCGGTGGGTCTCGCGGCCTACGCGGGATTCGAGTTCGGTGACGCGGGGGCGGAGCTGGTCCTCGTTGGAGGCGGCGACCCAGAGGTGGAGGGCGGCGCGGAAGAGGGGGCCGGTGTAGAGGTCGACGAGGGCGGCGACGACCGCGTGGCGGTCTCCGGACGCGCCCTCGGGGAAGAGGGCGCGCAGGGCGGTCGAGCGTTCCTCGGCGACGTACTCGACGGCCGCGGTGAAGAGGTCCTCGCGGGTCGGGAAGTGGTGCTGGGCGGCGCCGCGGGAGACGCCGGCGCGTTCGGCGACGACGGACACGGTGGAGCCGGCCCAGCCGTGTTCCGCGAGGCAGGCCACGGCGGCTTCCAGGAGCCGCTGCCGGGTGGCCCGGCTGCGGTCCTGCTTGGGGACTCTCTCCGCACGGTCGGCCGTGCTCACACCACCCATGCCGCATCCCGTCGTTCGAGGAAGGCCGTCATCCCCTCGCGGGCCTGCGGGGAGGAGAACAGCCGGGCCGAGAGTGCGGTCAGGTCTGCCGCGTCCCGGTCGAAGGCTTCCAGCACCCTAGCCGTGAGCAGCCGTTTCGTCTCGGCCAGGGCGTCGGGGGCGGATTTGCGCAGGCCGTCGAGGATGGGGGCCAGGGTCGTGTCCACGTCCATGCCGTGCGTGGTGAGCAGGCCCGTGCGTGTCGCCTCCGCCGCGTCGAAGCGTTCGCCGGTGAGGTAGTGGCGGGCCAGGGCGCGCGGGTCGGTGCGTGGGAGCAGTGGCAGGGAGATGACCGCGGGGGCGACGCCGATGCGGACCTCTGTGAAGGCGAAGGTGGCCTCGGTGGAGGCGGCGGCGATGTCGCAGGCGGCCAGTAGGCCGAGGCCGCCGGCGCGGACGTGGCCGGTGACGCGGGCGACGACGGGCTTGGGCAGTTCGATGATCTGCCGCAGCAGGGCGACGAGTGCGTCGGGGGGCGGGGGGTCCTTGAGGTCGGCTCCGGCGCTGAAGGTGTTGCCGGTGTGGGTGAGTGCGATCGCGCGGACGTCGGTGTCCTTGCCGGCGTCGGTGAGGGCGTCGGACAGTTCGGCGACGAGGGCCGCCGACAGGGCGTTGCGGTTGTGGGGTGAGTCGAGGGTGAGGGTCTCGATCGCACGCGCGCGGGTGCGGGTGACCAGGCTCATGTGCGCTCCCTGAGCTGTCGGCGGAGGATCTTGCCGGAGGCCGCGCGGGGTACGCCGACGATGAAGGTGACGTGCCGGATCCGCTTGTAGGGGGCGACGCGTTCGGCGACGAACATCATGATCTCCGTCTCCGAGAGGCCGGCGGCGGCCGGCTGGCGGACCACGTAGGCGTGCGGGACCTCGTTGCCGTCGTCGTCGTAGCGGCCGATGACGGCGGCGTCGGCGATGCCCGGGTGGGTGAGGAGGAGGGCCTCCAGTTCGGCGGGGGCCACCTGGAAGCCCTTGTACTTGATGAGTTCCTTGACGCGGTCGACGACGAAGAGCCAGCCGTCGTCGTCGACGTGGCCTACGTCTCCGGTGTGCAGCCAGCCGTCGGGGTCGATCATCGCGGCGGTGGCGTCGGGGCGGTCGAGGTAGCCCTTCATGACCTGGGGGCCGCGGATGAGGATCTCGCCGGATTCGCCGGCGGGCAGGTCCGAGTCGGGGTCGTCCAGGGAGACGATGCGCATCTCGGTGCCGGCGATGAGCTTGCCGACGGTTCCGGGCGGTGCGTCGCGCATCGCGTCGAGGGGGACGACGTGGGTGCCGGGCGACAGTTCCGTCATGCCGTAGGCCTGGCCGACGGGCGGCAGGCCGAGCCGCTCGGAGCAGGCGGCGGCGAGGCGGGCGTCCAGGGGTGCGGCCGCGCTGAGGATGTACTTCAGGGACGACAGGTCGTACTGGGCGACGGCCGGGTGCTTGGCGAGGGCCAGGACGATCGGCGGGGCCACGTAGAGGCCGGTGATGCGGTGGTTCTGGATGGCCGCGAGGAACTGTTCCAGGTCGAAGCGGGGCAGGACGACGACGGTGGCGCCCTTTCTGAGGGGCGCGTTCATCAGTGCCGTGAGCCCGTAGATGTGGAAGAACGGCAGGACGGCGAGGATGCGGTCGCCGGGGCCCGCGGGTATCGCCCCGTCGAGCTGGGCGAGGTTGGTGGCGATCTGCCGGTGGGTGAGCAGCACGCCCTTGGGTGTGCCGGTGGTCCCGGAGGAGTACGGGAGGGCCGCCACGTCCTCGGCGGGGTCGATGTCGATCACCGGCTCGGGGGCGGTGGAGGCCAGCATGTCGATGAGGGAGCGGTGGCCGGTGGCGCTGTCGCACACGAAGATCTCGTGTACGCCGCCGGCGAGTTCGGCTGCCCGGCGGGCGATGTCGAGCAGCGGTGAGACGGTGACGATCCAGCGGGCCGCCGAGTCCGTGAGCTGCTTGGCGAACTCCTGGGCGGTGGCGAGCGGGTGCACGGTGGTGACGGTGGCGCCCGCGCGGGTGGCGGCGTAGAAGGCGGTGGGGAAGGCGATGGTGTTGGGGCTGTGCAGGGCGAGGACGTCGCCCTTGCGCACTCCGGCCTCGGCGAGCCCGGCGGCGACGCGCCGGTGGAAGCGGTCGACCTGCTCGTAGGAGAGGGTGGTGCCGTCGGTGCCGTCGATCAGCGCCGGGGTGCCGCCGAACTCCGTGGCTCTGGCGAGGACCGCCTCGTGGATGGGCAGGTCGACGGGCGGGACGTCTGCGTACTCGCTGCGGAACATGGTTCCTCCTCGCGCGCGGGGCGTCTCTGCCCGTCTCAGTACGACTTGGGCAGGCCCAGGGTCTGGTGGGAGACGTAGTTGAGAATCATCTCCCGGCTCACCGGTGCGATACGAGCCACGCGCGCGGCCGTTATCAGCCGCGCCAGGCCGTACTCGCGGGTGAGGCCGTTGCCGCCGAGGGTGTGCACGGCCTGGTCCACGGCCTTCACACAGGCCTCGCCGGCCGCGTACTTGGCCATGTTGGCGGCCTCTCCGGCGCCCGTGTCGTCGCCCGCGTCGTACAGGTGGGAGGCCTTCTGCATCATCAGGCGGGCGAGTTCGAGCTCGATGTGCGCCTGGGCCAGGGGGTGGGCGATGGCCTGGTGGGCGCCGATGGGGGTCTTCCAGACCTGCCGGTCGCGGGCGTACTCGATGGCTCGCGCGAGCGCGTAGCGGCCCATGCCGATCGCGAAGGCGGCCGTCATGATGCGCTCGGGGTTGAGGCCGGCGAAGAGTTGCAGCAGGCCCGCGTCCTCGTCGCCGACGAGGGCGTCGGCGGGCAGCCGTACGTCGTCGAGGGTCAGCTCGAACTGCTTCTCGGCGGCGTTGAGTTCCATGTCGATGGGGCGGCGGCCGAACCCGGGGGTGTCGCGCGGGACGATGAACAGGCAGGGCTTGAGACTGCCGGTGCGGGCGTCTTCGGTGCGGCCGACGATGAGGGTCGCGTCCGCGATGTCCACGCCGGAGATGAAGACCTTGCGGCCGGTGAGGATCCAGTCGCCGGTGTCCTGGTCGCGGCGGGCGGTGGTGGTGATGCGGTGGCTGTTGGAGCCGGCGTCGGGTTCGGTGATGCCGAAGGCCATGAGGCGGGAGCCGTCGGCGAGGGCGGGGAGCCATGCTTGTTTTTGGGCGGCTGTGCCGAAGCGGGCGATGACTGTGCCGCAGATTGCCGGTGAGACCACCATCATGAGGAGGGGGCAGCCGGCTGCGCCGAGCTCTTCCAGGACGAGGGAGAGTTCTGTGATGCCGCCGCCTCCTCCTCCGTAGGCCTCGGGGAGGTTGACGCCCAGGTAGCCCAGTTTGCCTGCTTCTGACCAGAGTTGGGTGGGGTCGGATCCTTGGCCGTGGCGTTTGCCCAGGGTTGAGACGGCTTGTCGTAGGGACTTGTGGTCTTCGGTGTCCATGAGGAGTCCTTTCGGGTGCGGGTGCGTTGTGGCTTGTCGCGCAGTTCCCCGCGCCCCTAAAAGCCTTCTGTTACCACTGCCAGCAACATGCCCGGCTCTACCTGTTGGCCTGGTACGGCGTGCAGCTCGCTCAGCGTTCCTGTGACCGGTGCTGTGATCTTGTGCTGCATCTTCATCGCCTCCAGCCAGAGGAGGGGGTCGCCGGCCTTGACGGGGGCTCCTGCGGTGAGGCCGTCGGCTACTCGGACGACCGTGCCCGGCATGGGGGCCAGGAGGGAGCCGGGGGCGTGCTGGGCCATTGGGTCGGGGAAGCGGGGCAGGGCCGTGAGGGCGGTGGTGTTGACGTAGACGTGGTCGTCGTAGCGGGCCACCTCGAACTTGCGCTGTACGCCGTCGACTTCCAGGAGTACGAGGTGCTTCTCGGCGTGCACCACCCGCACTCCGTCCGCCTCCAGGCCCGTGCGGGTGTGGTGGTAGCGGACCTCGTGCTCCTCCCCTGCCATCGCATAACGCTTGACCTGCGGCTGTGAAGGAACGTTGCGCCAGCCGCCGAAGCGGGAGCGCGGGCCGGTGTGGGCGTCGGCGAGGGCCGCGGCCAAGGGGGCGTGCGGGTCGGTGGCGGGGGTGGTCAGTTCCGGCAGGTGGCGGTCGTAGAAGCCGGTGTCCATGCGGGCCGCGGTGAACTCGGGGTGGCGCAGGGAGCGGACCAGGAGGTCGCGGTTGGTGACGGGGCCGTGGAGCACGGCCCGTTCCAGGGCGGAGGAGAGTTTGCGGAGGGCCTCCGCGCGTGTGGGGGCGTGTGCCACGACCTTGGCGAGCATGGGGTCGTAGTGGACGCCGATGTCGTCGCCGTCGGTGTAGCCGGTGTCCAGGCGAACGCGCTCCGGCAGGGACAGACGGTGCAGGCGGCCGGTCTGCGGGGCCCAGTGGCGGGACGGGTCCTCTGCGTACAGGCGGGCTTCGACGGCGTGGCCACGCGCGCGTGGCGGCTCGTCGTCGAGGGGGTGGCCTTCGGCGATCCGGAGCTGTTCGGCGACCAGGTCGAGGCCGAACACGGCTTCCGTCACCGGGTGTTCGACCTGGAGCCGGGTGTTCATCTCAAGGAAGTGGGCCCTGCCGTGGGCCACGAGGAACTCGACCGTGCCGGCGCCCACGTAGTCGACGGCTCGGGCGGCCCGTACGGCGAGGGTGCTCAGCTCCTCCTGGAGTTCCTCGGGGAGTCCGGGTGCCGGGGCCTCCTCGACGACCTTCTGGTGGCGGCGCTGGAGGGAGCAGTCGCGGGTGCCGAACGGCAGGATCGTGCCGTGGGTGTCGGCGAGGATCTGGACCTCGACGTGGCGGCCGTTCTCGACGTACGGCTCGACGAAGACCTCGCCGTCTCCGAAGGCGCTCGCGGCTTCGGCGCGTGCGGAGGCCAGTTCGGCTTCCAGGTCCGCGAGTCGTCGTACGACGCGCATGCCGCGTCCGCCGCCGCCCGCCGCCGCCTTCACCAGCACGGGCAGGTCGGCTTCGGTGACGTGGGTGAGGGGCTGGATGCCCATGAGCTGCTTGGCGCGGGTCTTGGACGCCATGGCCTCGATGGCCTCGGGGGGCGGGCCGATCCAGGTCAGGCCCGCGTCCTGGACGGCCCGGGCGAAGTCGGCGTTCTCGGAGAGGAAGCCGTATCCGGGGTGGACGGCGTCCGCTCCGGCCGCGACGGCGGCCTTCACGATCAGGTCGCCGCGCAGATAGGTGTCGGCGGGCGTCTCCCCCGGAAGTCGTACGCTCGCGTCGGCCACGCGCGCGTGGAGGGCGCCCTCGTCCGCGTCCGAGTGGACGGCGATGGTGCGGATGCCCAGTTCGCGGCAGGTGCGGAAGACACGGCAGGCGATCTCGCCGCGGTTCGCCACCAGTACAGAAGTGATCATCATCAGCCTCACATCCGGAAGACGCCGAAGCCACCGCGGGCGCCCTCGTACGCCGCCGTGTGGATGGCCGACAGGCACAGGCCGAGGACGGTGCGGGTGTCGCGCGGGTCGATGACGCCGTCGTCGTACAGCCGCCCGGACAGGAACATCGGCAGCGACTCGGACTCGATCTGCTGCTCCACCATGGCGCGCAGCGCCGCGTCCGCCTCCTCGTCGTACGGCTGTCCCTTCGCCGCCGCCGACTGCCGGGCGACGATGGAGAGGACACCCGCGAGCTGCTGGGGGCCCATGACGGCCGACTTGGCGCTGGGCCAGGCGAAGAGGAAGCGGGGGTCGTAGGCCCGTCCGCACATGCCGTAGTGGCCGGCGCCGTAGGAGGCGCCCAGCAGGACGGACAGATGGGGGACGCGGCTGTTGCTGACGGCGTTGATCATCATCGCGCCGTGCTTGATGATGCCGCCCTGCTCGTACTCCTTGCCGACCATGTAGCCGGTGGTGTTGTGCAGGAAGAGCAGCGGGATGTCGCGCTGGTTGGCGAGCTGGATGAACTGGGCGGCCTTCTGGGACTCCTCACTGAAGAGGACCCCTTGGGCGTTGGCGAGAACGCCGACCGGGTAGCCGTGCAGGGTGGCCCAGCCGGTGGTCAGGCTCGTGCCGTAGAGCGGTTTGAACTCGTCGAAGTCGGAGGCGTCGACGATGCGGGCGATGACCTCGCGCGGGTCGAAGGGGCTCTTCAGGTCACCGGGGACGATGCCGAGCAGTTCGTCGGCGGAGTACTTGGGGGGTTCGGCCGGGCCCGGATCGTCGTAGGCCTTGCGGTGGTTGAGGCGGGCGACCACGCGCCGGGCCTGGCGGAGCGCGTCGGGCTCGTCGACGGCGAAGTAGTCGGCGAGGCCGGACACACGCGCGTGCATCTCGGCGCCGCCCAGGGACTCGTCGTCGCTCTCCTCGCCGGTTGCCATCTTCACCAGCGGCGGGCCGCCGAGGAACACCTTCGCCCGCTCCTTGACCATGATCACGTGGTCGGACATGCCGGGGATGTAGGCGCCTCCGGCGGTGGAGTTGCCGAAGACGACGGCGACGGTCGGGATGCCGGCCGCCGAGAGCCGGGTCAGGTCCCGGAAGATCGCGCCGCCCGGGATGAAGATCTCCTTCTGGGACGGCAGATCGGCTCCCCCGGACTCCACCAGGCTGATGCAGGGGAGCCGGTTGGCGAGGGCGATGTCGTTCGCGCGCAGGGCCTTCTTCAGCGACCAGGGGTTGCTCGCTCCGCCGCGCACGGTCGGGTCGTTGGCGGTGATCAGGCACTCCACTCCCTCGACGACACCGATGCCGGTGACGAGGGAGGCGCCGACGGTGTAGTCGCTGCCCCAGGCGGCCAGCGGGGACAGCTCCAGGAAGGGCGTGTCGGGGTCGAGGAGCAGCTCGATGCGTTCGCGGGCGAGGAGTTTGCCGCGCTTGCGGTGCCGCGCCACGTACTTCTCGCCGCCGCCCGCGAGGGCCTTGGCGTGTTCGGCGGTCAGCTCGTCCAGCTTGGCGAGCATCGCCTCGCGGTTGTCCCGGTAGTCGGGGCTCTTGGGGTCGAGCGCGGAGGTCAGGACGGTCACAGCAGGGCCTCCGGTATGTCCAGGTGGCGGGAGCGCAGCCATTCGCCGAGGGCCTTGGCCTGCGGGTCGAAGCGGTGCTGGGCGGCGACGCCCGCGCCGAGGATGCCCTCGACGACGAAGTTGAGGGCGCGGAGCCGGGGCAGGACGTGCCGGGTGACGTTCAGCTCGCGGCTCTCGGGGATGAGCTGCTGGAATCTGTCGGTCGTCAGCTCGTGGGCGAGCCAGCGCCAGGCCTCGTCCGTGCGGGCCCACACACCGACGTTGGCGTTGCCGCCCTTGTCTCCGCTGCGGGCGCCCGCGACGAGGCCGAGGGGGGCGTGCCGGGTGGGGCCGGGTGGCAGGGGGGCCGGGAGCGGGGGGTCGGGCAGCCGGTCGAGTACGAGGGTGTCGTGGGGCGGCGGCACATGGACTCTGCGCCCACCATCCAGGACGGCCACGTGGTCGACGGCCCCATGGGGGACGTACACATCCTCGAAGACCCCATAGGGCGCGCCCTTCCCCGGTGGTGCCAGCACGTGGAAGCCGGGATAGCTGGCGAGCGCCAGCTCTACAGCCGCCCCGCTCAGCGCCCGCCCGACGGTCTCCTGGTCCGGGTCCCGTACGACGAGCCGCAGCAACGCGCTCGCCGACTCTTCGCTCGGAGCGTCCGGCCGGTCGGTGCGGGCCAGCTCCCAGCGCGCGTCGGCGACCTTGCCGAGGGCGGGTTCCAGTTGCTCCCGCACCAGGGCGGCCTTGGCCTCGATGTCGAGGCCGGTGAGCACGAAGACGACCTCGTTGCGGAAGCCGCCGAGCTTGTTGAGCCCGACCTTGAGGGTGGGCGGGGGCGCCTCTCCGCGCACGCCGTCGATCCGGACCCGGTCGGGCCCGTCCTGGCCGAGCCGTACGGTGTCCAGGCGGGTGGTGACGTCGGGCCCGGCGTACCGGGCGCCTGCCGTCTCGTACAGCAACTGGGCGGTGACCGTGCCGACGTCGACGAAGCCGCCGGTGCCGGGGTGCTTGGTGATGACGCAGCTGCCGTCCTCGTGCAGCTCGGCGAGCGGGAAGCCGGGGCGCCGGACGTCGCCGTCCCGGAAGAAGGCGTAGTTGCCGCCCGTGGCCTGCGCCCCGCACTCCAGGACGTGCCCGGCGACGACGGCCCCCGCGAGCCGGTCGTAGTCCGTTTCCCCCCACCCGAAGTGCGCGGCGGCGGGCCCGGTGACGAGGGCCGCGTCCGTCACCCGCCCCGTGACGACGATGTCCGCGCCCTCCCGCAGACACGCCGCGATGCCGAACCCGCCGAGGTAGGCGTGGGCGGCGAGGCTGCCGGGGTGGTCGGCGGTGAGATCATCGCCCTCGACATGGGCGACGCGTACGGGGATGCCGAGCCGGTCGGCCAAGTTCCGCACGGTGTCGGCGAGTCCGGCCGGGTTGAGCCCGCCGGCGTTGGTGACGATCCGGACGCCCCGCTCATGGGCGATGCCCAGGGAGTCCTCCAACTGCCGCAGGAACGTGCGGGCGTACCCGGCGGCCGGGTCCTTCAGCCGATCGCGACCGAGGATCAGCATGGTGAGCTCGGCGAGGTAGTCGCCGGTGAGGACGTCGAGTTCGCCGCCGGTGAGCATCTCGCGCAGGGCGTCGAAGCGGTCGCCGTAGAAGCCGGAGGCGTTGCCGATGCGCAGGGTGGTCACCCGGGCTCTCCCTTCTGCTTCGGCATACGGCCGCTGCCCGGCGGTCCCGCGAAGGCCTGCGCGAGGTCCAGCCAGCGGTCGGCGTCGGGTCCTTCGGCGCGCAGGGCGAGGTCGGCGCGGTGGGCGCGCTGGGTGACCAGGAGGCAGAAGTCGAGGGCGGGGCCGGTGACGCGCTGCGGGGCGTCCTCGGGGCCGTACGTCCACAAGTCGCCTGAGGGCGCGCGCAGTTCGACGCGGAAGGTGTCGGCCGGCGGAGTCAGCCCGTGCACGCCGTAGGCGAAGTCGCGGGTCCGTACCCCGAGCCAGGCCACATGCCGCAGCCGGTCGGTGGGTGGGCGCACCACACCCAGGGCGTCAGCCACGTCCTGCCCATGGGCCCAGGTCTCCATAAGACGGGCCGTCGCCATGGATGCGGCCGACATGGGCGGGCCGTACCAGGGGAAGCGCGCCTTGGGCGGGGCTGCCCGCAGCGCCTTGTCCAGTGCCGTACGGCCGTCACGCCACCGTGCGAGCAGCGCGGCGGGCGGGAGTCCGACGTCCTCCTCGGCTCCCTCGTCGACGAAGGAGCCCGGTGCCGCGAGCGCCTTCTCGACCAGGGCGCGGAAGCCGTCGGCGTCCGTGACGGCGAGCAGGGCCGAGCGGTCGGTCCAGGCGAGGTGGGCGATCTGGTGGGCGACGGTCCAGCCGGGGGCGGGGGTGGCCAGCGCCCAGGGCGGCGCGCTCGATCCGGCCACGAGGCGGTCGAGTTCCTCGCTCTCCTCGCGCAGGTCGTCGATCACGGGCGTCGGATCGGACACGGGCGCTCCCCTCGGGGCACGGCGGTGTGCGGGTGATGCGGGGTGGTGCGGCGTGCTGAGGAGCATGGCAGTGGGGTCAGAAACAATCAAGCATGCTTGCATGAAAATGTGCGATGGCTGAAAGCGTGCTCATTGGCGGCGCGATCAATACACTCCCAGTCGCGCTCGTTCCATTGGTCGGTCATCGGGGGAGAAGCAGTGGGCGGGATCCTGGTGCGCTGAGGCGGCTCGCGGACCCGGTCGATCTAGCCGGTGATTCGGTCTATCCGGCGATGTCGAGCGCGGTCCCGTACAGCCGGTCCACATTCAGCCGGACGACCACCCGGCGTTCGGCGACCAGTTCCTCCAGGAACGCGTCTTCGTCCTCCGGCTTCGCGCCCTGCGGGATCATCCCGAGCAGTTCCCGCCCGACCGCGTCACCGGGAACCGTCGTGACATCGGAGACCTCGGCCTCGCCTTCCGCGACGGCGAACGACCAGACGTCACCGCCCTGCACATGCAGTGCCGCGCGCGGGTCGCGTCTCAGATGCTTGACCTTGACGCGCTCGGCCGTCGTCGAGAACCGCACGATACGAGCCTCGGGGTCCCAGCTGTAGACCATGGTCGTCAGATGGGGACGGCCATCACGCTTGACACTGGCGAGCGTGCCGAACTGCTGCTTGCCGAGAAGGCCGGAGAGGGCTTCGTCGGACAGGGGGCGGGGGCCGGGGCGTTGAGTCATGGACGGGTCAACTTCGGTGTCGGCTTGGATATTTCATGGCGGACGTCAATAGGCTTACCTCACAGGGGGGTTGGTGTGAGCGTGGAGAACGGGTTGGTCGCCGTCCCGGCCGGGGCGGTCACGCTGTCCGACCGGCGGACGCAGCGGAGTTGGACGACCGAGGTCGAGGACTTCTGGATGTCGGCGTTCCCCGTCACCCAGGAGTGGTACGCCCAGGTCACCGGCGAGCGGCCCAGTACCGCTCGTGGGGAGCGGCTGCCCGTCGAGGGTGTGTCGTGGTGGGACGCGGTCGCCTTCTGCAACGCCCTCTCGGTGGCGGAGGGTTTGGCACCCGCGTATCGCACGGGTGTCGAGGCCGAGGCCGTCGAGTGGGACGCCTCCGCCGACGGGTACCGGCTGCCGACCGAGGCCGAGTGGGAGTACGCCTGCCGTGCCGGCAGTGCCGGGCCGCGTTACGGCCCGCTCGACGAGGTCGCCTGGTACCGGGGGAACTCGGACGAGCGGATCCATACCGTGGGCGGCAAGCAGGCCAACGCATGGGGCCTGTACGACATGCTGGGCAACGCCTGGGACTGGTGCTGGGACCTCTACGACGCCGAGGTCTACGGCACGTACCGGGTGTTGCGGGGCGGCGGCTGGTCCGACGAGCACTGGAGCTGCCGGGCCTCGGTGCGGCGCCGTAGCCATCCGACGTTCCGGATCGACGACGTGGGGTTCCGCGTCGCGCGCTCGGCGGTGTCGGTGAGCCGTGGGCGATAGGTTGCCGCCATGACCGAGTTAGGACCCGGCGCCTGGCCGCCCGCCCCGATGAAGACCGAACGGCTCCTGCTTCGCGAGTCCGAGGGCCGGGAACGTGCGGCGTTCATCGAGCTGTTCGCCTCGCCGGAGGTGGGCACTTACATCGGCGGGTCTCGGCCGCGTGCGGAGCTCGAACGCGCGGTGCCCGAGGTGCCCGGGCGGCGGCCCGGCCTTTTCGTGGTCGAGCTCGACGGAGTGATGGTCGGCATGATCACGCTCGACCGGCGCGACGCGGAGCGTCCGGGCCATGTGCGTCCGGACGGCGGGGAGAGCGAACTCGGTTATCTGTTCCTGCCGGAGGCGTGGGGACGCGGGTACGCCGCCGAGGCGTGCGCGGCGGTACTCGACTGGTTCGCCGGCGTGCTTCCCGGCGAGCCGGTGGTGCTCTGCACCCGGACCGCCAATGACCGCGCGATGCGTCTCGCGGCGAAGCTGGGGTTCACCGAGGTGGAGCGGTTCGAGGAGTACGGCGCCGAGCAGTGGTTCGGCGTGTGGTCCTCGGCCGCGCCGTCCGACTGAAGGAGAGAGGGGCCGGCGAGGATGCAGGCGTCAGAGATCCGGCGTGCGGTGGCCGCGGCCATGTCGACCGCCTCAGACCTTGGACTAGCGGCCGACGACGCGATCGTTCTTCATGACTCGAACAAGCTCACTCTGCGTCTGCTGCCCTGTGACGTCCTGGCCCGGGTGGCTCCGGCAGCGGATCAGATCGCCGAGTTCGAGGTCGAGCTGGCGCGGCGGCTCGCCGAAGCCGGGTGCCCGGTCGCCGCTCTCGAGCCACGAGTGGAGCCACGCCCGTATGAGCGTGCCGGCTTCGTCATCACGCTGTGGACCTACTACGAGCCCGTATCCCTTCGCGAGGTCTCGCCGGCCGACTACGCCCACGCGCTCAAGCGACTGCATACGGGCATGCGCGGGCTCGACGTCCCGACGCCGCACTTCACGGACCGGGTCGAGCAGGCCCGACGGCTCGTGGCGGACCGCGACCGCACCCCGGCGCTCGCCGACGCGGACCGGGAACTGCTCGGCGACACGTTGCGACGCATGAGGCAGGTAATCGGCGAGCGCGGCGGCGCCGAGCAGTTGCTGCACGGCGAGCCGCACCCCGGCAATCTGCTCAGCACGGGGAAAGGGCTGCTGTTCATCGACCTCGAGACGTGCTGCCGTGGGCCCGTCGAATGGGACCTCGCCCATGCGCCCGAGGAAGTCGGCGAGCACTACCCGGGTGTCGACCAGGACCTGCTGCGCCAGTGCCGGATCCTCGTGCTCGCGGTGATCACGACGTGGCGCTGGGATCGGGGCGACCAGCTTCCGGACGGGCGCCGACTGGGTGTCGAGTGGCTCGGCCAGATCCGGGCTGCACTCGATGACGAGGTCTCGCCCTAGCCCTCCAGCCCCGTGCTCTCCAGCGCCGCCGTCTTCTTGCGCCCCCGGCCCCGGCCCACCTGCGTACGCACCGCGCCCATGCTCGCCGCGACGACGAGGGCGATCGCGGCGGCCTCCATGGCGGAGAGGGCCTGGTCGAGGATGAGGAAGCCGGCCGTCGCTGCGATGGCCGGCTCCAGGCTCATCAGGATCGCGAAGGTGGAGGCGGGCAGGCGGCGCAGGGCGAGGAGTTCGAGGGTGTAGGGCAGGACCGAGGAGAGCAGGGCCACCGCCGCGCCCAGGCCCAGCGTCACCGGGTCGGCCAGCTTCGTCCCCGACTCGGCGATGCCCAGGGGCAGGAACAGCACAGCGCCGACCGCCATCGCCAGGGCCAGTCCGTCCGCCTGCGGGAAGCGGCGGCCCGTGCGGGCGCTGAAGACGATGTACGCCGCCCACATGGCGCCGGCGCCCAGGGCGAAGGCCGCTCCCGTGGGGTCGAGGCCGCTGAAGCCTCCGCCGCCGAGGAGGAAGACACCGGCGAGGGCGAGTGCCGCCCACACCAGGTTGATCGCGCGGCGGGAGGCGAGGACCGAGAGGGCGAGCGGGCCGAGGACCTCCAGGGTGACCGCGGGGCCCAGTGGGATGCGGGCGACGGCCTGGTAGAAGAGGCCGTTCATCGCGGCCATGGTGATGCCGAAGACGACGACCGTGCCCCAGTCGGTGCGCGAGTGGCCACGCAGTCGCGGACGGCAGACCAGCAGCAGGACGACCGCCGCCACGAGCAGGCGCAGCGCCACCACCCCGAGGGCGCCCGCCCTCGGCATCAGGGTCACCGCCAGCGCGCCGCCGAACTGCACGGAGATGCCGCCCGCGAGCACCAGGCCCACGGGCCCGAGGGATCCGAGACGGCCGGGGCCGCCGGACGGGGAGGGCGTGGCGGCCGTCGCGGACTGGGGTGTGGTGGCGCTGGCAGGGGTGGCTGGCGTGGTCACGGGCGGTCCTGTGCTGGTCGGGCTCCGGGTGCGGGCTGTGCGTACACCGGCCTGCACTCCACGTACATCCCGATGTACTCCTCAGTCCACAGTAATGGACTCAGTCAGGTGCGTGAAGCCCTTTTGCCTCTGTCTCGGGCTCTGAGACGTCAGCGCCGGGACAGGTAGAGGCTGAACGCCTTGTACAGCAGCCGGTTGAGGGGGTACTCCCATTCGCCGAGATACTCGACGGCCTCGCCGCCGGTGCCCACCTTGAAGCGGAGCAGGCCCAGCAGATCGCTGGACTCCTCCAGGGTGTCGGTGATGCCGCGCAGGTCGTAGACGGCGGCGCCGAGTGCGTGGGCGTCGGTCATCATGCGCCACTGCACGGCGTTGCTCGGCTGGACCTCGCGCCTGCGGCTGGTGGAGGCGCCGTAGGAGTACCAGACGTGGGCGCCGACGGTCAGCATGGTCGCGGCGGCGAGCACCTCGCCGTCGTGGTACGCGAGGTAGAGCCGCATACGGTCGGGGTGTTCGGCGGTGAGCGCCCTCCACATGCCCTGGAAGTAGGACAGCGGGCGTGGGATGAACCCGTCCCGCTCGGCGGTCTCGCCGTACAGCTCGTGGAAGGCCGGCAGATCCTCGAGGTCGCCGCGTACGACCTTCACACCGGCCTTCTCCGCCTTCTTGATGTTGCGCCGCCACTGCTGGTTCAGGCCGCGCTCGATGTCGTCGAGCGACCGGCCCGCGAACGGCACCTGGAAGACGTACCGGGGCTGCCCCGCGGCGAAGCCGCTCTCGCCGCCGGCCTCGGTCCGCTGCCAGCCCATGCGGCGCAGGTCCTCCGCGATCCGGCCGGCCCGCGGGTCGTACGACGTCGCCCGCACGTCCCGCAGCCGCCCGGCGGCCGGGTCCGCGATCCCCGCCTTGACCGCCTCGGCGCTCCAGCGGCGCACCGCGACCGGCGGGCCCATCCGCACGGCGAAGGCGCCCCGGCGTCTCAGGTGCGCGAGCATCGGCTCCAGCAGCAGCTCCAGGCCGGGCTCGTGCCAGTCGAGGAGCGGGCCCTCGGGCAGATAGGCGAGGTATCTCCGCAGCCCGGGCAGCTGCGGCCCCGGCAGCGGGCGCAGCAGGACCAGCCCCGCGCCGACGAGCCGCCCGACCGCGTCGAACCAACCCAGGCTCTCAGCCCGCCAGTCGGGCTTCACCTCGCCCCAGGACGGGACCTGTGTGTGGCTGGCGGAGGGGCGGGCCGCGACGAACGCGAGGTGCTCCTCACGGGTGATCGGCTTGACGCGGACGCTCATACGCGGGCTCCTTCGAGTGGCTGGTCCAGCGAGCCTAGGAGCGCCCCCGGCCCTCCTCCGGCTCAGACACTCGGGTCCGCCCGCCGCGTGGTCCGAACGCCTCAAGCGCGTCCGCGTTCGTCCGTGGGGGCGACTCCCCCTCCGGTCTCGTCCCCCGCCCCCTCCAGCCCCGCCGCCAGCACCTCCGCCAGATGGCTCCCCCGCACCCCCGCGAGCTGCTCCAGCTGCGTGCGGCAGGAGAAGCCGTCCGCCAGGACCACCGTGCCGTCCGGGGCGTCGCGCACCGAGGGCAGGAGCTGTTCCTCCGCACAGGCCGTGGACACCTCGTAGTGGCCCTTCTCGAAGCCGAAGTTTCCCGCCAGGCCGCAGCAGCCGCCGCTCAGTTCGCCGGAGAGCCCGGCGGCCGCACGCAGCCGGCGGTCGGCGGTGTCGCCCAGTACCGCGTGCTGGTGGCAGTGGGTCTGCCCGGCCACCGGGCGGTCGACGCGCGGCGGCGTCCAGCCGGGGGCGTGGCGTTCCAGTGTCTCCGCGAAGGTGAGGACCTTCGCGGCGAGGCGGGCCGCGCGCGGGTCGTCGTGCAGCAGCTCGGGGACGTCGGTGCGCAGGGCGGCGGCGCAGCTCGGCTCCAGGACCATGACCGGGGCGTCGGTGTCCAGCACCGGTTCCATCAGGTCGAGCGTGCGGCGCATGACGGTACGGGCGCGGTCCAGCTGGCCCGTCGACACATACGTCAGCCCGCAGCAGACGCGGCCCCGGCCCCGCAGCACCGACAGCGGATCCATCGCCACCGTCCGCCCGTCGCCCACCGGCGGTTTCACCAGCCGCAGCGTGGGCGGCAGCCCCACGCGCAGCCCGGCCGCCTCCAGCACCCGTACGGCGGCCTGTCCGACGGCGGGCGAGAGGTGCTCGGTGAAGGTGTCGGGCCACAGGATGACCAGGTCGCCCGAAGCGGGGGCCGCCTTGCCCCGGCGCCGCTCCCACCACCGGCTGAACGGCTCCCTCGCCACCCTCGGGATGTCCCGCTCGGGCGCGATACCGCCCAGCCGTTTCGCCGCCCACACGAGGGGCCGTACCCCCGAGAGCGCGTTGACCAGCCATGCCGTGCGCGTGCGGGACACCGCCCGGAGCCACACCGGGAGCCGTCCCATCGAGTGGTGCGCGGCCGGCCGGCGCCGGCCGGCGTAGTGGTGGTGGAGGAACTCCGCCTTGTACGTGGCCATGTCCACCTCGACCGGGCAGTCCGAGCGGCAGCCCTTGCAGGACAGGCACAGGTCCAGCGCGTCCCGTACCTCGGTGGAGCGCCAGCCGTCGGTCACGACCTCACCCGCGAGCATCTCGTGCAGCAGCCGGGCCCGCCCGCGCGTGGAGTGCTCCTCCGCGCCGGTCGCCCGGAAGGACGGGCACATCACGGCGGAGCCGGACACCGATGTCGTACGGCACTTGGCGACGCCCACGCAGCGTCGTACCGCCGCCGAGAAGTCACCGCCGTCGGAGGGGTAGCCGAAGGCGACGTCGACCGGTTCGCGGGGCAGGACGGCGAAGCGCAGGTCGGCGTCGAGGGGCGCGGGGCGTACGAGCATCCCGGGGTTGAGCAGGTCGTCGGGGTCCCAGACGCCCTTCGTCCGCTCGAAGAGGCCCACCATCTCCTGGCCGTACATCTTCGGCAGCAGCTCCGCCCGTGCCTGCCCGTCGCCGTGCTCCCCGGACAGCGAACCGCCGTGCGCCACCACCAGTTCCGCGAGCTCCTCCGAGAAGCGGCGGAAACGGGCGACACCCGCCTCCGTCAGCAGGTCGAAGTCGATACGGACGTGGATGCAGCCGTCCCCGAAGTGCCCGTACGGCGTGCCGCGCAGCCCGTGCCCGGTGAGCAGCGCCCGGAAGTCCCGCAGATACGCCCCGAGCCGGGCGGGCGGCACCGCGCAGTCCTCCCACCCCGGCCAGGCCTCACTGCCGTCCGGCATCCGCGTCGCCGTACCGCTCGCGTCCTCCCGGATCCGCCACAGCGCCCGCTGCCCCGCCGGGTCGGTGACCACCAGGGCGTCCACGACATCGGCCGCCCGCACGATCGCCTCCGCACGCGCGCGTGCCTCCCCCGCCGACTCCCCGCCGGTCTCCACGAAGAGCCAGGCCGCGCCCTTCGGCAGGGCCGCGGCGGACGGCACCAGGTCCGCCGACATCCCCTCCACCGTCAGCGGCCCGAGCGGCAGCAGCCCGGCAGCGGCCTCGGCCGCCGCGCTCTCGTCGGTGTAGCCCAGCACGGCCAGCGCACGCGCGCGTGGCGCCTCGACCAGTGCTACGACCGCCTCCGTCAGCACCCCCAGCGTGCCCTCGGAACCGCAGAAGGAGCGGGCGACGTCGGCGCCCCGCTCGGGCAGCAGGGCGTCCAGCGCGTACCCGGAGATGCGGCGGGGCAGCTCCGGGAAGCCCGTGCGCAACCGGGACAGCTCGCCGTCCACCAGGGCCCGCAGCCCGTCCGGCGCCCCCGCCCAGTGCTGCCCGAGCCGCAGCCGCCGCCCCCGTGCGGTGACCACGTCCAGCTCGCGCACGCTGTCCGCGGTGGTCCCCCACGCCACCGAGTGGGAACCGCACGAGTTGTTGCCGATCATGCCGCCGAGCGTGCACCGGCTGTGCGTGGACGGATCAGGGCCGAACCGCAGCCCGTGCGGAGCGGCGGCCTCCTGGAGCCGGTCCAGCACCAGCCCCGGCTGGACGACGGCGGTACGGGTCACCGGGTCGAGTGACAGGAGCCGGTTCATGTGCCGGGTGAAGTCCAGGACGACACCGGTGCCGGTGGCCTGCCCGGCGATGGACGTGCCCCCGCCGCGGGCGACCACGGGCACGCCGTGCTCCCGGCACACGGCCAGGGCGGCGGCCACGTCGTCGGCGTCCACGGGGGCGACGACCCCGCGGGGGACCCGCCGGTAGTTGGACGCGTCCATCGTGACCAGCGCGCGGTCCGTCACGCCGAACCCCACGTCACCGCGGACCGCGCCGCGAAGCTCCGCCTCAAGTTCCGACATGGGTCCATCCCATACCCACCGCCACCCCGTCTCACCCGACGGACGACGTTTCGCCCAGGTTTCTGGAAACGGCTACGCTCCCCCTCGTGGCTGAGATCCAGATTCCCGCTGACATCAAGCCCGCCGACGGACGTTTCGGCGCGGGCCCCTCCAAGGTGCGGACGGAAGCGCTGGACGCGCTGGCCGCGACCGGCACCTCCCTCATGGGCACCTCCCACCGGCAGGCCCCGGTCAAGAACCTGGTCGGCAAGGTGCGCGAGGGCGTACGTGAGCTGTTCCAGCTCCCCGACGGCTACGAGGTGGTCCTCGGCAACGGCGGCTCCACCGCGTTCTGGGACGTCGCGACGCACGGCCTGATCGAGAACAAGTCGCAGCACCTCAGCTTCGGCGAGTTCTCCTCCAAGTTCGCCAAGGCCGCCAAGCTCGCCCCCTGGCTCGCCGACCCGGACATCATCTCCAGCGACCCGGGCACGCACCCCGAGCCGGTCGCCGAGGCGGGCGTCGACGTGTACGCGTTCACGCACAACGAGACCTCCACCGGTGTCGCCGCCCCGATCAAGCGGGTGCCGGGTGCCGACGAGGGTTCCCTCGTCCTGGTCGACGCCACCTCCGGCGCCGGCGGCCTGCCCGTCGACATCGCCGAGACGGACGTCTACTACTTCGCCCCGCAGAAGTCCTTCGCCTCCGACGGCGGCCTGTGGATCGCCGTCTTCTCCCCGGCGGCGATCGAGCGCGCGGAGCGTATCCACGCGTCCGGCCGCCATGTCCCGGAGTTCTTCTCCCTGCCGACGGCGATCGACAACTCCCGCAAGAACCAGACGTACAACACCCCGGGCCTCGCCACGCTGTTCCTCCTCAACGACCAGCTGGAGTGGATCAACGGCCAGGGCGGCCTGGACTGGTCGGTCCGCCGCACGGCCACGTCCGCGCGGACGCTGTACGGCTGGGCCGAGGACGTCAAGTTCGCCAACCCGTTCGTCACCGACCCGGCCAAGCGCTCGCAGGTCATCGGCACGATCGACTTCAGCGACGAGGTCGACGCCGCCGCCGTCGCCAAGGTCCTGCGCGCCAACGGCATCGTCGACACCGAGCCGTACCGCAAGCTCGGCCGCAACCAGCTGCGCGTCGCGATGTTCCCGGCGATCGACCCGGCGGACGTCGAGGCGCTCACGAAGTGCATCGACTACGTGATCGAGAAGCTCTGACCTTCTCCCTTACGTGACGGAGGGCGCCCCGCGTGTGCGGGGCGCCCTCTCTCGTGCTCAGGCGGGCGCGCCCCTGCCGAACACCTCGAACAGCCGGGTCAGGCTGTCCTCTTCGTAGCCTGCCGCCGCCCCGCGCCGGAACGTCTCCAGCACCGCGGCGGGCAGCGCCGGGTCCACGCCCGAGTCACGCGTCGTGTGCACGACGTGGTCCAGGCTCGCCACGGCCATCGAGATCCGCTCGACGTCACCGGAGTGCCGCCCCGCCTCGATCCGCGGCGTGTAGAAGTCGAGGAACTGGCTCATCCCGCCCAGCGTCCCGGCCGCGTACGGCGTGATCTCCGAGGCCCTGATGCCGTTCGCGTCCGCCAGCGCCAGCATGTGCAGCCAGGCCGTCAGGGTCGTCCAGAACAGGTCCATCTGGAGCTGGTAGTAGAGCGCGGCCAGGCCCGGGTCCGCCCCGCGGTAGTCGGTGCCCGTGATGACCTTCAGGACGTCCTCGTACTGCTCGAAGAGGTCCCGGGGGCCGCTGTAGAAGGTGTCGAACTCCTGCGACCCGATGCCGGACGGCGGTGTCTGCACGCCGCCGGTGAGATGGCGTGCGCCGTGCTTCGCCGCCCAGGCGGCCCCCTCGCGGGCCTCTTCCGGAGTGTCCGAGCTGAGGTTGACCAGGACGCGGCCCTCCAGTGCCGCGGTGGCGGGTTCCAGGACGGCGTACATCGCGGCGTAGTCGGTGAGGCTCAGCAGGACGACCTCGTTGGCCGCCAGCGCATCCTCGACCGTGGCGGCGCGCACCGCTCCCCTGGCCACCAGTTCGTCGGCGCGGCTCGCGGTGCGGTTCCAGACGGTGACCCGGTAACCGGCGTCGAGATAGGCGGCGGCCATCGCGCGGCCCATGGGGCCGAGACCGATGACAGTGACGGAAGTGCTCACAGATGTCTCCCCGAAGATCACTGAAGCGAGGACTAGAACGAACGCTCTATCCATCGAGGAACCTAGCACAGTGACTAGAGCGATCGCTCTAGCCCGGTAAAGTGGCGGCGTGAAGACGAAGGCCCCGCACGACCTCGAGACCGCCGGCACCCGTGAGCGGATCGTCCGTACGGCCTCACGCCTGATGCAGCGCCAGGGCTACGAGGGCACGGGCATCAAGCAGATCTCCCGCGAGGCCGGGGCGACGCTCGGCTCCGTCTACCACTTCTTCCCGGGCGGGAAGCAGGAGCTCGGCACGGCCGCCGTACGGCTCGGCGACGAGGAGTTCACCGAGCTGCTGCGCGAGTCGCTCGGCGCGGAGCCGGAACCGGAGAAGGCCCTGCCGGCCCTCACCGCGTCTCTGGCCCAGGGGCTGCGTGACTCCGAATGGCTCGACGGCTGCCCGGTCACCTCCACCGTCGTGGGCACGGCGACCAGCGCCCCCGGCATCCAGCAGGCGGCCGCCGAGGCGTTCGCGCGCTGGCGGACGGTGGTCGCCGAGAACCTGGTCGCGGCGGGCTTCGCCGAGACGGACGCCGGGGACCTGGCCCACACGGTGATCGCCACCCTGGAGGGCGCCGAACTGGCGTCCCAGGTCTCCCGCAGCGAGGCGCCCCTGGAGGCGGCGGGGCGTCATCTGGCGCGTTTGATCGCGTCGTACAGATGACCTTCGGGCGTCCCGGGATCCCGGCATCCCGCCTCACCCTGACCGCGAAGGGCGCCCGGCGACGAGCACCGGGCGCCCTTCTTCTCACACAGTCCGAGGCTCAGGCGGGCATGTTCAGCCGCCGTGGCCCAGGACCCCGCTCAGGGTCTTGCCGACCGTCGTGACGGTCGACTCGGCCGTGCCCGGGGTCTTCTCCGCCGTGGCCTGCGGCTTGGGGTCGGGCAGCTTCTTGCAGACGGCGTCGGCGGTGCCGCTGCCGTGCGGCACCTTGCCGTTGGTGAGGTAGGTCGCCAGGTGCTTGTCGAGGCAGGTGTTGCCGCCCAGCGTGATGCCGTGGTTGCCGCCGCCCTGCTCCACCACCAGGCTGGAGCCCTTCAGCAGACGGTGCATGGTGACACCGCCCTGGTACGGGGTGGCCGCGTCGTCCGTCGCCTGGAACAGCAGGACCGGCGGGAGCTTGGAGTTGGCGACGTTCACGGGCTTCAGCGACTTCGTCGGCCAGAACGCGCACGGGGCGTTGTACCAGGCGTTGTTCCAGGCCATGAACGGGGCCTGCTCGTACACGGCCCAGTTGTCCTTGCGCCACTGCTTCCAGTCGCGCGGCCAGGAGGCGTCACGGCACTGCACGGAGGTGTAGACGCTGTAGCCGTTGTCGCCGGAGGCGTCGATGGCGGCGATGTCGTCGTACGCCTTGACCAGCGCGGCGGTGTCGTGCTTGTTGACGTAGGCCGCGAACGTCTGGGCGAGGGTGGGCCAGTAGGCGTTGTTGTAGCCGCCGGGTATGAAGATGTCCTCCAGTTCGGAGGCGCCGACCTTGCCGCCGGCCGGCTTCTTGGCGAGGGCCGCCCGCATGGCGTACCACTTGGCCTCGATCTTCTTCGGATCGGTGCCGAGCTTGTACGTGGAGTCGTACTTGGCCATCCACGCCATCAGCGCCTTGTGGCGCTTGTCGAAGGCGTAGTCCTGCTTGATGTTGGCGTCGTACCAGACTCCGGTCGGGTCGACGATCGAGTCCAGCACCAGGCGCCGCACCCGCTCGGGGTACGACTTGGCGTAGACCGCGCCGAGGTAGGTGCCGTACGAGTAGCCGAAGTAGTTGATCTTCTTCGCGCCGAGGGCCTTGCGGATGGAGTCCATGTCCTTCACGGCGCTGACCGTGTTGATGTACGGCAGGACGTCCTTGTACTTCGTGCCGCAGGCCTTGGCGAAGGACTTGGCGCGATCGAGGTTGGCCTTCTCGAGCGCGGGCGTGCTGGGCACGGAGTCGGGGCGCACCGGGTCGAAGTGACCCGGCTTGCAGTCCAGGGCGGGCTGGCTCTTGCCCACGCCGCGCGGGTCGAAGCCGATGACGTCGTACTGGGCCGCGACCTCCTTGGGCAGGGAGGAGGCGACGAAACCGGCCAGCGACAGGCCGCTGCCGCCGGGGCCGCCGGGGTTGACCAGCAGCGGGCCCTGGTACGTCGAGGCGGTGTGCGGCACGCGGGAGAGCGCCAGCGTGATCTGCTTCCCCTGCGGCTTCGCGTAGTCGAGCGGCACCTTCACCGACGCGCACTGCATCGTCGGGGAGTCGTCCGTGGCGCACTTCTTCCAAGTGACCTTCGCGGCCTGGGCGGTGGTCGCGGAGTGCGGCGCGTCGGCGCTGGCGGGAGCGGCGGTGAGGGTCCCGGCCAGGACGACGGTCGCGCCGCACAGTACGGCTGCGCTTCTTCTCATGGAGTTCTCTCAGAACGGTGAGGGGGGTCAGGCCCGCGTGTCACACGGGCCGTGCCGCATCGTTTCGGAAGAGCACGCCATGCAAATACGTATTCGACCAAGACTTGACCGAATCGAGTCATCCCATGCGAGCAAACCCTTTTAAAAGAGGGGTATTTGGGCCATCGGCACCCAAACACCCCTCCCCGTCGCGTGGACCAGGGAACTCACAAGGAACGGTTCAGGAGCCCGGGAAGGGCTGAAGGAAGCCACGGGCCCCTTCCTGGTCCTCCTTCGCGTCGTCGCCGCCGTCGTCGCACTGGGTCTGCGTCGTGTTGGTCTGGGGCCCGAACAGGACGGACCAGACGATGCTCTCGAGGCCCTGCCGCTGGGTGTTGGACGTGTAGCACGAGGAACTCTGGCCCTTGCCGCCGTCGGACGGCGCGGCACTCTGGGCCGCTACGGGCGCGGCGGAGGTCAGGGCCGCTCCGAGGATGATGACCGCCGCACCGGCCGAGTGCGCGAGGGATCGGGGCATATAGTGCAATCGCGGAGTTTTCATGATCACACCTTGAGCGGAAAAGTGCCCGGGAGGAAGACTCACGCCCCCTCGGCCGGGCAACTCAACCCGAACGGCCGCCCGGCCGTAGGACGCCGCCGGGGCCCGCTCAGGTCCGGCGCGTGGAGGGCTGCGGAGGCAGCATCACGTCTCCGCTGCGCTTGAGCCGCTGCCAGGGCAGCCGGTAGCCG
This sequence comes from Streptomyces sp. NPDC055506, assembly GCF_053643595.1. Lineage (NCBI taxonomy): Bacteria > Bacillati > Actinomycetota > Actinomycetes > Kitasatosporales > Streptomycetaceae > Streptomyces > Streptomyces sp. NPDC055506. Next base: position 77,562 of record NZ_JBSHKH010000002.1, read on the forward strand.
TTGATCGCGGTCAGACAGGCCTGGGTGAGGACCAGATACATCACCTGGCGGTAGACGACCTGCTGAAGAGGGAGCGCCCACAGGGGCCACAGCCGCTCGCCGTCGAGGTGGAAGGCGTACGCGGCACAGACGGCCTGCACCGCCAGCACACCGCACCACGCGAGCACGGTGGTGAGCGGGTTCCCGAACACCAGGCCGTAGAGGGCCAGGATGTCGATCAGCGGGGCGAGCAGCGGGGTGAAGATCTGGAAGACGGCCAGCAGGGGCAGGCCGAGGCGGCCGAAGCGGCCCGCGGGGCCGCGCTCGAGCAGGGCGTGCCGGTGCTTCCACGCGGCCTGCATCGTGCCGTAGCTCCACCGGTAGCGCTGGCGCCACAGTTCCCGCAGCGAGGACGGCGCCTCGGTCCAGGCGAGCGCGTCCGGAACGTAGCGGATCTCCCACCCGGCCCGGTGCAGGGCCATGGTGAGGTCGGTGTCCTCGGCGAGGGTGTCCGCGCTGACCATCCCGGCGTCCCGCAGGGCTTCGGCGCGGAACGCCCCGACGGCACCGGGGATGGTGGGCATGCAGTGCAGCAGGTCGTACATGCGGCGGTCGAGGTTGAAGCCCATGACGTACTCGATGTGCTGCCACCGGCCGAGCAGCCGCCGCCGGTTGCCGACCTTGGCGTTGCCGGCGACCGCGCCGACGCGGGGGTCGGCGAACGGCTGGACGAGGCGGCCGACGGTCGAGGGCGCGAAGACGGTGTCGGCGTCCAGCATGACGACGAGGTCGTGGGAGGCCCGCAGGACACCGGCGTTGAGGGCGGCGGGCTTGCCGCTGTTGGGCTGCCGGACGACGGTGACGTTCTTCAGGGCGAGCGACTCCGCGAGGTCGGCGGTGCCGTCGCGGGAACCGTCGTCCACGACGATGATCTCGACGGGGTGGTCGCTCGCGGCGAGGGAGCGGAGCGTCTTGGGGATGCACAGCCTCTCGTTGTAGGCGGGGATGACGACGCTGACGGGCCGGGTGACGGGCCCGGGCCCGCCCGTGCCGGGGCGCCGTCGGTGGCGGCGGGCGTGGTGACGGGCCAGGAAGAGCAGCAGCACACACCGGGCCAGGACGAGCGAACCGACCACCAGCAGCAGCGCGCTGACGGCCGTCATCGCCGTCGCCGACACGGTGACGGCGGCCACGAAGACACGGCCGCTCCACCGGTCCGCCGTGTCGACGGGGCTGGTGAGGGTGTCGGCGCCGACGAGTTCGGCGAGCGTGGTGAAGCGATAGCCCTGGGCCTGCAGCCGGGGGATCAGGGTCTTGAGGGCCTCGACCGTCTGCGACCTGTCCCCGCCCGCGTCGTGCAGGAGGACGACCGCGCCCCTGCCCGCGGCCGGGGTGGCCGCGTCGGCGATCGCCCGGGCGCCCGGCCGCCGCCAGTCATTGGTGTCCTGGTCGATGAACGCCAGGACGTAGCCCTTCTCGCCCAGGCGGCGGACCAGGGACCACTCCGGGGCGTCGAGGGCGGCGGGGGTCGAGGAGTAGGGAATCCGCATCAGCGAGGTGTGGATGCCCGCGGCCCCGGCGAGGGCGAGCTGGGTCAGCGACAGCTCACGGTCGATGTCGCTCGCGGACCGGGTGGTGAGGTCCGGGTGGGAGAAGGTGTGCACGCCGATCTCGTGGCCAGAGCGGACCACCCGGCGCAGCACGTCCGGGTACCGGGCGGTCTGCTGCCCGGTGACGAAGAAGGTGCCGGGCGTTCCGTAGCGGTCGAGCACGGCCCGGATGCGGGGCGTCCAGGTGGGGTCGGGGCCGTCGTCGAAGGTCAGGACGACGGTCTTGTCCGGCGTGCGATAGGTGCGCGGACGGTCGTCGGTGGTGTCGACGACCGGGCCGCCGCCCGAGATCGAGCGGGGGACGCCGGTGGCCGGTCGTCCGCCGCGCCCTTCCTGGTCACCGGCGAAGCCTCTGGTGGTGTAGCCCTCGACCAGGAGGACCGAGGCGACGAAGGCCAGCAGGACCAAGGGGACGACGACACGGAAGCGGTGCCGCGGCGCCAGGGGCGCTCGGGTCCGGCGCGGACCGGGCGACCTCGATGAGCGGTCGGGTGACCGGTCGGGGCGCCGCCGCATCAGGGGGCCTCGGCCACCGTGGGGTCGGCGGGCGGGGGCGTCTCCGCGACACCGGACGGTGCCGACGGGCTGGGCGCCGGCGCTGTGGGCTCAGGTGCCGGTGGGGTGGGTGGGGCCGGTGGGGCGGGTGGGGCCGGTGGGGCGGGTGGGGCGGTGGTGGGCGGAGCGGGTGAGGGCGGGGCCGGGGGCGAGGGCTCGGTGGTGTCCGGGTCCGGTTCGGGGGCGGGCTCGTCGGGGTCGGCGGGCTGCTCCGGTGAGGGGGGCTCCTGCGTCGGTGCCTCCTGCGGTTCCGGGTTGTCGGAAGGTTCCGGTGCGCCGGGCGGCACGCTCCCGGCCACCAGGGGCGGGTCCAGGGAGGGACCGGGCCCGGTGAGCCCCGGGACGAGCAGGGCGCTGGGGCCGGCCGCGTCCGAGGCGTCGACGGGCGGTGCCAGGGGCGTCCCGCCCGGGGTCCGGTCGTTCGGCGCGGCGGGCGCCGCCACATCGCCGGGGAGCAGCGCCCCCGGCGCGAAGGGCGTCGCTCCCATCAGGCTCAGCCCCAGCACCGCCATATAGGCCGCCGCGCAGCCTGCCAGTCCGTAGCCGGCGCGGCGGAGATTGCGCGCACGCCTGCCGGAGGAGTCGACGAACACCGGGAGGCTCGGATCGCTCGACGGTTCCTGCCCTGTTTGCCCTCCATTGGCACGGTCAGGCGCCATAAATGTCAGCGTACGCCGCCGCCGGGCCGCCGGTCAGCCGAGGCGCCCGGCGAGCACCGGGCGCCCCGCTCACCCCGACGTCAGGTCGCCGTGCAGCTCACCGTCGGCACCGCTCCGCCCCCGGGCGCGCCCCCGAGGCCGAGACTCGCCGAAGCCCCCACCGGCACGCTCCCGTTGTGCGCGGCGTTCACCGCCGTCACGCTCGCCCCGCTCTGTGTGTACGAGGCGTTCCACATGCTGGTGACCTGCTGTGCGCCACTCCAGGTCCAGGCGACCTTCCACGAGGTCAGTGGCGTGCTGCCCGTGTTGGTCACCTTCACCTCGGCGTTGAAGCCGCCGCCCCAGTCGCTGCTCACCGTGTAGGCGGCGGTGCAGGCGGCCGGGCCGCCGGGGTCACCCGGCCCGCCCGGGTCCGGCCCGGAACCGCCGCCCGCGAAACCCGGCGCCTTGATCGCCTTGAGGTATCCGTCCTTCGCGGTGTCCACGGTCTGCCAGTCGTCCTTCAGGATGCCTCCCGTGTCGCCGGAGTTGGGGTTCCAGGACCAGAACGTCCAGTGGAAGCTGTCGGCGCCGTTCGCCGACGTCGACCGCAGGTACGTCACCAGCGCGGACAGCCACCTCTGGTCCACCGTCGACTGGAGCGTCGTACCGAACTCGCCGAGCCACACCGGGGCGATGTTCTGCTTGAAGATGTAGCCCCAGTACTTGTCCCAGATCCCCGGCATGTTGGCGGGGAACGACGGGTCACTGAACCAGGGCTGCTGGGCCACCGACGTGGCGTAGTCGTGGGCCGAGTACACCAGCCGGTTCGGCACGTCGAGCTGGACCGGGTACTGGGCCACGCCCATGAGGTTGCCGCCCCACCAGCCGTTCGTGCCGTTGTACGACTGCACGCCCTCGACCATGATCAGCAGCTCGGGGTTGGCCGACAGCACGGCGTTGCCCGCGCGCTGGGCGGCCAGGCGCCAGTCGCGGGAGGTGTCGCCGCAGCCCCAGCAGGCCGGGTCGTGGGGCTCGTTGTGCAGGTCGATGCCGACGACGGTGGAGTTGCCCTTGTAGCGCGTTGCGAGGGCCTTGAGGTTGGCGATCCAGGTCGACTCGGGGACCGACGCCGTGTACCAGAGGGCGGACTGGCCGGCCGCGTCCGGCCGGTGCCGGTCGAGGACGATCTTGAGTCCGGCCTGTCCGGCGTACGCCACGATCTTGTCCAGGACCTGGAGCGAGGTCAGGCCCCGCAGGTCGGTGTTCTTGCCGTCGTGATTGACGCTGTCGGGCATGGTGCCCGGCTTGAGGATGTCGTCGCTGTAGGGCATCCGGATGGTGTTGTAGCCCAGCGACTTCATCTGGTCGATCATGCTCTTGTAGTCGCGGGCCCACAGGCCGTGGACGACGTGGTTGGCGGTCTCGAAGCCGAACCAGTTGACGCCGGCGATCCGGACGGGCGCTCCGGCCGCGTCCAGGATCTGGCGCCCGCTGGTGTGCCAGTAGCCGGCTCCGGCCTTCACCTCGACGTCGGCGTCGGCGCGGGCCGACTCCATGCCGGCCAGCGGTAACAGGAGCGCCGCCGCAACACACAGCGCTCTACGCAGAGTGCGGAACATGTGGCTGCTTCCTCTCGGGGAGGCGCGGCCCCGGAATCGAATGGGAGCGCTCCCATAACGCCGCGCACCTCCCAGGAAACTGACGCACCATGAGCACGTCAAGACTCCGGGAGGTGTGCGGCGCTCGGGTCTAACGGCTCAGCTTCTTGAACCGCCGCACCGCCAGCGGCAGGAAGATCGCCGTCAGGATCACCGGCCACACCCCGGACATCAGCAGCGCGTGCTGCTCGACCCAGGTGTCACCGCCCACCGGCGTGCCGAACAGCTCGCGGGTCGCCGCCGCCGTGGAGGAGATCGGGTTCCAGACCGCCACCCAGCCCAGCCAGTCGGGCATCAGCTGCGGCGCGACGAAGATGCTGGAGATCATCGTCAGCGGGAAGGCCACCGCGAACAGGCCGCCCGCCGCCTCCGGGTTGGGCACGATCAGGCCGAGCCACACGCCGATCCAGATCAGCGAGAAGCGCAGCCACAGCAGCAGCCCGAACGCGCCGAGGAAGCCCAGTCCGCCATCCGGCCGCCAGCCCATGGCGAGCGCGGTGAGCATCATGATCGCCAACTCGGCGCAGGCGACGATCAGATCGGTGACGCCCCGCCCGGCCACCACCGCCGAGGAAGACATCGGCATCGAGCGGAAGCGGTCGATGACGCCCTTGGTGGAGTCGTAGACCACGACGGTCGCCGTGTTGATGAAGCCGAACGCCATGGTCATCGCGAACATGCCCGGCATCAGGAAGTCCTGGTAGTTCCCGCCGCCCGGGACCTTCATCGCGCTGCCGAAGACATAGCCGTAGAGCAGCACGGACAGGATCGGGAAGCCCAGCTGCCAGGCGATGTTGACGGGCTGGCGCTGGTAGTGGGTCAGGCCGCGGCGGACGATGTTCCAGCAGTCGGCGAGCAGCCAGTACGTGCCGCCGCGCGCGCTCGGCGTGCTCAGGTCGATGGCGCTCACGCCGTGGCCTCCTTCTCGGTCCGGTGTCCGGTCAGGCGCAGGAACACATCGTCGAGGCTCGGCCTGCGCAGCCCGATGTCCTCGACGCGGACACCCTCGTCCTGAAGGGTCCGCGCCACCTCGGTGAGCGCCGTGACCCGGTCTGCGACCGGGGCGTGCACCCGCAACTCGGTCTCGTCCGCCTCGGGTTCGCCGTCGGTGACCCGGGCGACCACCTTCACCACCCGCGGGATCTCGGCCCGCTCGGCGACCACGACCTCGATCCGGTCGCCGCCGACCAGGTTCTTCAGCCCGTCCGGGGTGTCGTCGGCGATGGCCCGCCCCTGGTCGATGACGGTGATGTGCGAGGCCAGCTTGTCGGCCTCCTCGAGGTACTGCGTGGTCAGCAGCACGGTGGTACCGCCCGCCACCAACGCCCGCAAGGATTCCCAGACCTCGCCACGGCTGCGGGGGTCGAGACCGGTCGTCGGCTCGTCGAGAAAGAGGACCGCGGGGGCGAGGATCATCGACGCGGCGAGGTCGAGGCGGCGCCGCATGCCGCCGCTGTACTTGCCCACGCCCTTGTCGGCGGCGTCGGCCAGGTCGAACTGCTCCAGCAGTTCACCGGCCCGGACCCTGGCCCGCTTGCCGCCCAGATGGAACAGCCGGCCGAACATCTCCAGGTTCTGCCGGCCCGTGAGCACCTCGTCCACCGCCGCGTACTGCCCGGTGAGCCCGATCCGGGCCCGGACCTCGCGCGGCTGCCGGGCCACGTCGAGACCGGCGACCGTGGCGCTGCCGCCGTCCAGCCGGATCAGCGTGGACAGGATGCGCACGGCGGTGGTCTTGCCCGCCCCGTTCGGCCCGAGCAGGCCGTGCACCGTGCCCTCGCGCACGGCCAGGTCGAAGCCGTCGAGGGCGCGTTTCTCGCCGTACCGCTTCTCCAGCGCCTCGGCCCGTACCGCGTATCCGTCCATGCCGCCCCTCCCGTGCCCGCACTTCACCGGTCTCTGAACTGAGTACAGCGTACCCGATTACGCGTACGGCGTACCCAGTTTTTGTGGCGGCCTCTAAGCTGGGCCCATGACGAGTGGTGCGGGCAGTACGGAGACCAGCGGCAGCGGCGATATCGCCCGCACCCTCGAACTGCTGTGGGACACCGGCCGCCGCCCCAGCCGGGGCCCCAAGCCGACGCTGACCTTGGACCGGATCGTGGAAGCCGCCGTCCAGGTGGCGGACACCGAGGGACTGGACGGGCTGTCCATGCGCCGCGTCGCCGCCGAACTCGGCACCGGCACCATGTCGCTGTACCGGTACGTCCCCGGCAAGGGCGAGCTGCTCGACCTCATGCTGGACCGGGTGCAGCGCCGCTCCGACAACCCGTCCGACCTCGGCGACGGCGGCTGGCGCGCCGCCCTGGAGGCACTGGGCCGCACGACCCTCGCCCTCTACCGCCGCCACCCCTGGCTGCTCCACGTCAACCAGTCCCGCCCGGTTCTCGGCCCGAGCGCCGTCGACGGCATGGAGAAGATCCTCACCCGGATCCGCCCGATGGGGCTGACCGATCCCGAGCTGGTCTCCGCGGTCATCATGATCGACGGGTACGTCGTCGGAGCCGCGCGCACACAGCTGTACGAGCGGGAGGCGGAGCGCCGGACGGGCCTGACGGACGCCGAGTTCTGGCAGGCACAGGTGCCGGTCCTGGAGAAGGCCATGGCCTCCGGCCGCTACCCGGTGATGGCCTCACTCTCCGAGGACAGCTTCGGGTCCGACTTCGACCACTTCGAGTTCGGGCTGCAGCGGATCCTGGACGGCCTCGAGGTCCTGGTGGAACGACGCGGCCGGTCGGCCACCTAGGGCCTGTCGTTTGGATCACGCCGCAGACGCGGAGCTTGGCACGCACATCTGCCGCGTTGTCGTCACTCGCCGACGCTCCGCGTCGACTCCCTCCTCCGCCTTGCAGCTGCACGCGCCAAGCCCCGCTCACCGGCGCCGAACAGCACCGTCTCTTTCCTGCGACCTGATCCAAACGACAGGCCCTAGGACTGCCGGGCTCCCCCTACCGCCGCCGTCGCCTCAGCCCCCGCAGCACGAACAGCGCGGCACCGGCCACGGCGACGGCGATGGCGCCGTTCTTGAGATTCCCGCTCAGCCCGTCACCGTCGCCACCGTCCGAGGCGGCCGAACTGCCGCTGCCGGAGGGCGAGCCGGACCCACCGGACCCGGGAGCGTCCTGCGGCTCCACGGGACTGTCGGCCCCCTCGGCGCCGTACATGAGCTTCTTCCCGTCGGCGGTGTAGGTGACGGACTCCCCCTGCCCGAGGAACGGCACCCCGAGCCGCTCTCTCTTCTTGATCTTCCCGCCGTTCCAGTCGTACGCGATCGCTCCGAAGTAGCTGCGTACGACGAGCTGTTCGGCGTCCGGGGAGAGCGTGGCGTCGGTGGCCTCCAGGTCGGGGACGGCCGCGACGGGCCGGAAGATGTTCGACCCGGAGGGGGAGAGTTCGGCCGGCCCCTCGTAGAGGTGCCCGCCCTTCTCGTTCTTGTCGACGATGTAGACGCGGCCGGTCTTCGGGTGCACGACCAGCGACTCGGCGTCCCGCGCGCCGTCGGAGTACTTCACGACGTACTGCGTGGCCCGGACGGTCTGGTCGCGCAGGTTCTTCGGCTCGGGCAGCCGGTAGATCCACACATACGGCCAGCTGCCCCCGAGGTTGTCGCCGATGTCGCCCACGTAGATCTGGTTGTCGGGCCCGATGGAGATGGCCTCGACATCGCGCGGGCTGCCCACACCGGCCATGGTGATCGTGGCGACGGTCTCGCCCGTCGCGCTGTCCACGGCGTAGAGATACGCCCCGTCGTCGCTGTCGTTGTGCGTCCAGTAGATGCCGGGGTGCTGACGGGAGGCAGCCAGGCCGCTGGACTCGGTGATGCGCGGATCCTTGATCGTGAACTCCTCGTCACCGTCGGCTGCGGAGGCGGGCACGGCGAAGGCGCCCACGAGGAGAGCCGCGGCGAGGAAGGCGAACGGTCTGCGCATGCCCCAAGACTGCCATCCCGCTCCGCGGTTCATCGGCACAACGGATCACGGGCGAGACGCATCACGGGCGAGAGGCTTCACGGACGGCCGCCGGGTCAGCCCCCGGTCCGCCGCCGTCCCGCGTGGCCCGACTCACACCCCGTCCGGCGGCCCGAGCCTCCCGTGATCCTCCATGATGAGCGGATGCTCAGGTTCATGCCCGTAGGTGACTCCATGACGATCGGAAGCACGGGCGAACACACGTGGCGCTACCGGATCTGGCAGCACCTGTGCCGTTCCTACGGCGGCCCCTTCACCCTCGTCGGCCCGCGCGAGACGCTCTACGACAAGCTCGACGAGGCCCCGACGTCGTACGCCTACGCCGAACCGGACTTCCCGCGCGCCCATCTGGCCGGCTGGGGCGAGGGCTGGCTGCACATGGCCCCGCTGATCGGCGAGGCGGTGCGCAAGCACCGCGCCGACGTTCTCCTGGTCTCCCTGGGCCTCATCGACCTGGGCTTCTACACGAACGCGGAGCAGACCGCCGAGAACGTCCGGGCCTTCGCGGCCGAGGCACGGGCGGCGAACCGGCGGGTGCGGATGGTGTGGCTGCCGGTGACCCCGAACGTACGGGCCCAGACGGACACGGCGTTCGCCACCGAGGTCGCCCGCTTCAACGAACTGCTGGCGAAGACGGCCGCGGACCTCGACGAGCCCGGCTCCCCCATCCTCCTGGCCTCGACCCCGCCGTCGTACGACATCCCCACCGACACCTACGACGGCACGCACCCGGGCTCGAGCGGCGAGCACAAGATCGCGGCGGCGTTCGCGGAGGCGATGTACCAGGCGTGGGACCTGGGCGAGCCCTACGAGGAGTAACTCCCGGTGATCGCCCGGACCAGGAACTCCGCGCAGGCCCGGGGCGCAAGGTCGTCCCAACGCTCGTCCTCCTGCCCGAGATAGACGGCTCGGGCACGGGCGAGCACGGGCCGGTGCTCGGCGGGCAGCCGCTCGAGCGCCCACACGGCCGCCGCGTCCTTGGAGCGGATGTCCCCGGTGATGAGGGTGGACCAGATCCTGGCGAGGGTGAGCAGCACGTTGCGGGTGTCGGAGTCCAGCTCGGCCATCAGATCCGGCACACCGGCGACGACGGCCCGCCTGAGGTCGGCGTGCGGCACGGGATCGAGGAGCTCGGCGGGCGGCGGCCCGTGGAGCGGGGCATCGGCGAGCAGCACCATGGTGAGGAGAGGCGCGAGGTCGGGGCTGGGCTCGCGCCCCGGGACCACCCCACGCTCGTACTCCTCCCGCAGCCAGTCGCCGTAGAGAAAGTCGCAGATGGGCGGGTAACGCCAGGGCCGCACATCGTCCCGCACGACGACGATCAACTCGACGTACCGCCGCCCGTCCACACCGGACACCTTGAGCAACTCCCCTACCACCTCCCGGCGTTGGGCGTACGTCATGGGCTCCTTCACGACGGCCAGGACGTCGATGTCACTGTGCGGGCGCAGTCCGCCGAGGGTGGCGGAGCCGTGGAGGTAGATGCCGAGGAGGGTGTCGGGGAGGGTGCGGTGGAGGAGCCGTTCGACGAGGTGCTGGGTGTCGGGCCGTTCTGGCATGTGCGCGCATCCCCTTGTCGTGGTCACCGTGCGGATCGTTGTACTGCGCGGTCCGGCGTCGCCACAGCGCCGGCCCCGACGAGACAGCACGCTGACCTACACGCGTGCTTGCCTCGAGCGCACTTCAAGACGTTGGCTTGGGCAGCATGAAGTACACGCAGCTCGGACGCACGGGACTCAAGGTCAGCCGGCTCGTCCTCGGCACCATGAACTTCGGCCCGCAGACCGACGAGGCCGACAGCCACGCCATCATGGACGCGGCGCTGGACGCGGGCATCAACTTCTTCGACACCGCCAACGTGTACGGCTGGGCCGAGAACAAGGGCCGTACCGAGAGCATCATCGGCAACTGGTTCGCCAAGGGCGAGGGACGGCGCGACAAGGTCGTCCTCGCCACGAAGGTGTACGGCAACATGGGCGCCGACGGCCCGGCCTGGCCCAACCACGACAAGCTCTCCGCCGTCAACATCCGGCGGGCCGTGGACGCCAGCCTCAAGCGGCTCCAGACCGACCACATCGACGTCTACCAGTTCCACCACATCGACCGGGACACCCCCTTCGACGAGATCTGGCAGGCGATCGACGTCCTGATCCAGCAGGGCAAGATCCTCTATGTCGGGTCCTCGAACTTCCCCGGCTACAAGATCGCCCAGGCCAACGAGATCGCCGCCCGGCGCGGCGGGACCATCGGGCTGGTCAGCGAGCAGTGCCTGTACAACCTCGCCGAGCGACGTGCCGAGATGGAGGTCATCCCGGCCGCTCAGGACTACGGTCTCGGCGTCATCCCGTGGTCGCCGCTGCACGGCGGTCTGCTGGGCGGCGTGCTCAAGAAGGAGGTCGAGGGCGGACGACGTGCCTCCGGCCGCGCGGCCGACGCCCTCGCCGACCCCGCCACCCGCGCGCAGATCCAGTCCTACGAGGACCTGCTCGACAAGCACGGTCTGGAGCCCGGCGAGGCCGCCCTGGCCTGGCTGCTCACCCGCCCGGGCGTGACCGGCCCGATCGTCGGCCCGCGCACGGCCGAGCAGCTCGCCTCCGCCCTGCGAGCGGCCGACCTCGAGCTGTCCGAGGAGCTCCTGACCGGCCTCGACGAGATCTTCCCGGGCCCGGGCCCGTCACCGGAGGCCTTCGCCTGGTAGCGCCCCTGAAAGGGGCGCGGGGAACTGCGCAACCAGCCCCCCACCGGCCCGCAGCCGGAAGGCGACCGCAGTTCCCCCCGGCGCGCCCTCCTACCTCCCCAGCGCGGAAGCCAGGGCGACAACGAGAAACATCAGCACGAGCACACCGGCCATGATCCGGTTACGGGTTTTCGGGTCCACGGCACCGAGCCTAACCGGCACCCCCGAGCGCCCACCGACCGACCGCCTCATACCGGGGCTGCTCACCCGGAACCCCCGAGGTCGGCAGATTGCTCCGCACCAGCGCCAGCTCGCCCACCGTCCAGGTCCGGCTCGTGAACCCGGCCAGGGCGTCCAGATACGCTCGTACGTCCCGCGCCTCCCGGCTCCTGGCGATCGTCAGGTGGGCCTTGTACCGCCGGTGCTCCCCCATCGGCACCCCCGCCTTCCGCGCCGCCGCCTCGGCCCGGTCGGCCAGCAGCCGCAGGGTCGCCAGATCGCCCTCGGCCCCGGCCCACAGCGCCCGGCCGTGCCCGAACTGACCGCCGCCCCGCATGGCCAGCGCAAAGGCGTCAGTACGGCGGGCGGCCTTCTCCAGCCGAGCCGACAGCTCCGGGACCAGCCCGTCGTCGACCTCGCCGTAGAAGGCGAGCGTGAAGTGCCAGCCGGCCCTCCCGGTCCAACGCATCCCGTCCGCTCCGGGGAGCTTTCGCAACCCGTCCACGACGACACCGAGTTCACGGATCACCTCATCGGGGGGCAGCACGGCGGCGAAGAGTCTCATGGCCCCAGCCTGGCACCATGAGGCCATGGAGATCAGCATCAGAGAAGGCGGTCCCGACGACATTCCCGCGATACTCGGCATGCTCGACAGCTGTGTGGAGTGGCTGGTCTCACAGGGGCGCACGGGGCAGTGGGGGACGAAGCCCCTGTCCCAGAGCCCGAAGACGGTGGAGTCGGTCGGCCGGTACATGGGCGAAGGCAGCGTGTACCTCGCCGAGGCCGACGGCGTTCCGGCCGCCACCCTCACCCTCACCGACTCGCCCGGCGCCTACCTGGCCCGTCTCGCGCCGCCCGGCGAACCCGAGCGGTACATCCACTGGCTGGCCTCCGACCGCCGTTTCAAGGGCCACGGCCTGGGCAGCGCGCTCCTCGCGCACGCCGCCGAGGAGACCCGCCGCGCCGGGGTGGGCCTCCTCCGGGTGGACTGCTACGCAGGCGACGACGGCAAGCTCGTCCGCTACTACGAGGCCAACGGCTTCACCCGCGCCGAGGCCTTCACGGTCGGCGAGAACGACTGGCCCGGGCAACTACTGGCCCGCAGGGTGTAGCCCCCGGCCCGCACGCGCCGGAGCCGGGCGTGTCCCGGTCACCGTGCGTATCGTTGTACCGCGCGGCCGGATTCATCCGCGGATGCGGCCGGGGAGGAGCGCCACGATGACCGTCCTTGACGACAGGATCGAGATGGCCGACAGCAGCGGCGAACTCACCCTCGACATGATGTTCGAGTGGGTGGAGACGATGCCGGTCCCCGAGGGCTACAAGGTCGAGATCGTCGGGGGGAACATCTTCATGGCGCCTCAGCGGGACACCCACTGGGACATCATTCTGGACATCGTCGAGCAGCTGCGGGCCAAGTATCCGCGCAAGCGCGTGAAGTCCGACGTCCGCGTCGACTACCCGGGCCACCTCAACGGCTTCGCCTCCGACGTGACCGTGATGGCGGAGGGAGCGGTGAAGAACGAGAAGGGCCTGTGGCGCTACCAGGACGTCGAGTTCGTCGCCGAGATCATCTCCAGGAAGACCGCCGCCAACGACTACGGCCCCAAGAAGGACGCCTACGCCACGGCCGGCGTGCCGGTGTACCTGATCGTGGACCCGTACACCGGCCGCTGGCATCTGCACACCAAGCCCAAGGACGGCGAGTACCGGGGCGAGCTGAGCCTGGACTTCGGGGACGAGATCGACCTGACGGGCACCGTGGTCGGGCTCGTCCTCGAGACCGGCGAGTTCCCCCGGGACTGAGGCCGGGACTACTCCGCCCTACGCCCCTACGCCGCCGGAGCCAGTGCCTCCGGCTGCTCCCGGGGGACGAACCGCACCCGCGGGTGGCCGTGGTGCCAGCCCACCGACAGGCGCAGATTGCCGACGCGGGCCAGGATCAGGCCGATCACGGCCGCGGCGGCGACCGCCATCGCACCACCGGCCGCCAGGCCGACCCGGGCGCCGTAGGTGTCGGTGATCCAGCCGACTATCGGGGCGCCGACCGGGGAGCCGCCGAGGAAGACCATCATGTAGAGGGCCATGACACGGCCGCGCATGGCCGGGTCCGTGGACATCTGGATGCTGGTGTTCGTCGTGACGTTGACCGTCATGCCGAACAGGCCCAGCGGGACCATGAGCAGGGCGAACAGCCACAATGTCGGCGTCGTCGCCGCCACGATCTCCAGCGCACCGAAGACCATGGCGGCGGCGATCAGCAGCCGCAGCCGGGCCGTACCGCGCCGCGCCGCGAGCAGGGCGCCCGCGACGGAGCCGACCGCCATCAGCGTGTTGAACATGCTGTAGGCGCCCGCGCCCGCGTGGAACACGTCGTCCGCGAAGGCCGAGAGGTAGACGGGGAAGTTGAAGGCGAAGGTGCCGACGAAGCCGACCAGGACGATCGGCCAGATCAGCTCGGGCCGGCCGGTGACATAGCGCACGCCCTCCCTCAGCTGTCCCTTGCCGCGTGGGGCGCGCTCCACGGCATGCAGCTCACGGGCGCGCATCAGCAGCAGACCGGCGAGCGGCGCGACGAAGGACAGTCCGTTGAAGAGGAAGGCGAAGCCGGTGCCGACGCCGGTGATGAGTATGCCCGCGACGGCGGGGCCGACCAGGCGGGCGGACTGGAAGTTGGCGGAGTTCAGGCTGACCGCGTTCTGCAGCTGCCCGGGGCCGACCAGCTCGGAGACGAAGGACTGCCGGGCCGGGTTGTCGACGACCGTGGCCAGACCCATCGCGAAGGCGGCGACGTACACGTGCCACACCTGGACATGGCCGGTGAGGGTGAGGACCGCGAGGGCGAGGGCGGTGAGGCCCATCGACGACTGGGTGACGAGCAGGGTGGGCCGCTTGCGCAGCCGGTCGACGAGGACACCGCCGTAGAGGCCGAAGAGCAGCATCGGCAGGAACTGCAGCGCGGTCGTTATGCCGACGGCGGCGGAGGAGCCGGTGAGGCTGAGGACCAGCCAGTCCTGGGCGATGCGCTGCATCCAGGTGCCGATGTTGGAGACGACCTGCCCCAGGAAGAACAGGCGGTAGTTCCTGACCTTCAGGGAGGAGAACATCGAGGACTTGCGCGGGAGCGGGCCGGAGGGAGGCGGGTCGGAGGCGGGCGGGGAATCGTGGGGATCAGGTGCGGGGACGGAAGCTGCTCCGGGTCCCGAACTCAAAGGGTTCGCCTCCTTGCGACATACGGCTTACAGATGCGCGAGCTTCTCCAGCACGGGGGCGGCGGCGCGGAGTTTCGCCCACTCGTCCTCGTCGAGGTCCTCGACCAGGGTGGCCAGGAACGCGTTCCGCTTGCGGCGGCTCTCCTCGAGCATCGTTTCCGCCTGCTCGGTGCGCGTCACGACCTTCTGGCGCCGGTCCTCGGGGTGCGGCTCCAGACGGACCAGCCCCTTCGCCTCCAGCAGCGCCACGATGCGGGTCATCGACGGCGGCTGGACGTGTTCCTTGCGGGCGAGCTCGCCCGGCGTGGCCCTGCCGCAGAGGGACAGGGTGCCGAGCACCGACATCTCGGTGGGGCTGAGCGACTCGTCGACACGCTGGTGCTTGAGCCGACGGGACAGCCGCATCACGGCGGATCGGAGGGAGTTCACGGCGGCTACATCGTCGCCATGGCTGAGGTCCGGCATGTTCTTTAGCGTAACTCATTACTCTCGCTAAAGACTACCGGGGACACGCGAAAACACCCGTGACCCTGGCCACTTACCCGTGACATCACTCATATGGGTGATGCGATGGCGGAACGCGACCCACCGCACCGAACGATGCCGCGACCCTCATGCCCATGGGGACCAGCGTGCTCAGCCTGCGAATAGACCACGACCTGCTCGACCGGCTCCGGCACCATGCCGCGAAAAGGGGAATGAGCGTCCAGGACTATGTCGTCCGGACGCTCATTCGAGATGACTTCGACGAACGGTTCGAGGCCGCCGTCGAGGAGACGGAGAAGTTCTACGGAGTCACCTGAGGACCCCGTCCGGTCAGGTCAGCCCCAGCGCGGGCATCAGGTAGTAGAACCCGAACACCGCCGCCACCACGTACATCGCCGTCGGGACCTCCCGGCCCCGGCCGGCCGCCAGGCGCAGCACCGCGAAGGTGATGAAGCCCATGCCGATGCCGTTGGTGATCGAGTACGTGAACGGCATCATCAGCATCGTCACGAAGGCCGGGACGGCGATCGTGTAGTCCGCCCAGTCGATCTCCTTGACCGAGCCGGAAAGGATCAGGAAGCCGACCGCGACCAGGGCCGGAGTGGCCGCCTGGGACGGCACCATCGTGGCGACCGGCGTCAGGAAGAGGGCGAGGGCGAAGAGGCCGCCGGTGACGACGTTGGCGAGGCCGGTGCGGGCACCCTCGCCGACCCCGGCGGTGGACTCGACGAAGGCGGTCGTGGCCGAGGAGGAACTGGCACCACCGGCGGCGACGGCGAAGCCGTCCACCAGCAGCACCTTGTTGATGCCGGGCATCTGCCCCTGCGCGTCCGTCAGCTTCGCCTCGTCGGAGACGCCCATGATCGTGCCCATCGCGTCGAAGAAGCACGACAGCAGCACGGTGAAGACGAACAGCACGCCGGTCAGCATGCCGACCTTCTCGAAACCGCCGAACAGACTGACCTGCCCCACCAGCCCGAAGTCAGGACTGGCAACGGGATTCCCGGGCCACTTCGGAGTGGTCAGCCCCCAGCTCGGCACATCGACCACGGCCTCGATCACCACCGCCACCACCGTCATGGCGACGATAGAGATCAGGATCGCCCCGGACACCTTGCGCACGATCAGCGCGAGCGTCAGCAGCACCCCCAGCACGAAGACCAGCACAGGCCACCCGTTGAGATGCCCGTCGCCACCCAGCTGCAGCGGCACAGTGGTCTGCGCGACATCCGGGATACGCGAGACGAACCCGGCGTCGACCAGCCCGATCAGCATGATGAACAGGCCGATACCGATGGAGATGGCCTTGCGCAGCCCGAAGGGCACGGCGTTCATGACCCGCTCGCGCAGCCCCGTGGCGACCAGCAGCATGACGACGAACCCGGCGAGAACCACCATGCCCATCGCATCCGGCCAGGACATACGCGGAGCCAGCTGAAGCGCGACAACCGAATTCACACCCAGCCCGGCGGCGAGCGCGATCGGCACATTGCCGATGACACCCATCAGCAGGGTGGTGAAGGCCGCCGTGAGGGCCGTGGCGGTGACCAGCTGGCCGTTGTCCAGCTGGTGGCCGTACATGTCCTTCGCGCTGCCGAGGATGATCGGATTCAGCACGATGATGTAGGCCATCGCGAAGAAGGTGGCGAGACCGCCCCGGACCTCGCGGGACAGGCTGCTGCCCCGCTCGGAGATCCGGAAGAAGCGGTCGAGTGCGCGGTACGTGGGCCCGGCTCCCGGCTGTTCAGGGGCGGGGACCTGGGCGGGAGCCGAGGACGACATGTGTTTGGTGGTTCCTACGAAGAGAAGTGGTCAGACACAAACCGTTTCAGTATGAACATATAAACCCCCGAACGACCATCTCCGCGCGTAGACCTGATCGCCTCGTAAGCTGTCCCCATGGCGAAGTGGACCCCCAGGCACGAGGCGCCGGAGCCCCTGGAGGGCCCCGTGGTCGCCACCATCATCGGCGGCACGATTCTGTGGTTCCTCCTCTTCCTGGTTCAGCTCCCCTTCTATGGCTGGTTCGACGACCACGGCCACACCTGGTGGCTCTGGACCTGCCTGGCCGGAGGCGGCCTAGGCCTGCTGGGCGTCTGGTACGTCCGCAAGCGCGACGCCGCGATCAAGCGGGCCGCAACGCAGGACACCCCGGAAACCCGCCCGACTCCTTCGGCCCCGTAGGCCCAAACGGGGGTCAGCGGGTACGCACCCGCACCCGCGCACGGCGAGAAGGGGCCGTGTCGGGGGGTGTCCGCCCGCAGCGGTTGTCGCGTCAACGCACAGCCAGTCGGCGTCCCACCCCATCGCGACGTTCCGAGGACGGACACCCCCCGGCGCGGCCCCGACCCACCACCACCGCGCAGGCGCGGACGCGCACCCCCACGCTCCGGCGAGACACATCCCCGCCCCCTCCCTACTCTCAAGAGGAGACGGCGAACGCCCGGAACCGGTGAGGAGCGCAGCCATGACGACGCAGAACAGCGAGGTAGAGGCCGACCGGACTCTGAAGGCCAAGCACCGGGCGATGTGGGCCCAGGGCGACTACCCGTCCCTGGCCGCCGAGGTCATCCCCGGACTGGGAGCGGTCCTGGTCGAGGCATGCGGCGTGCGCCCCGGCCAACGCGTACTGGACGTGGGCGCCGGCAGCGGCAACGCCGCGATCCCCGCGGCCCTGGCCGGTGCGGACGTCATCGCCTCCGACCTGACCCCGGAGCTGTTCGCGGCCGGCCGGCTCGCCGCCGAGAAGCAGGGCGCGGACCTCACCTGGCAGGAGGCCGACGCCGAGGCACTGCCCTTCGCCGACGCGGCATTCGACACCGTGCTGTCCTGCGTCGGCGTCATGTTCGCCCCGCACCACCAGCAGTCCGCCGACGAACTCGTCCGGGTCTGCCGGCCGGGCGGCACCATCGGCCTGCTGAGCTGGACACCCCAGGGCTTCATCGGCCGGATGTTCGCCACGATGAAGCCGTACGCGCCCCCGCCCCCGCCGGGCGCCCAGCCGCCCCCGCTGTGGGGAGACGAGAACCACGTACGCGCACTCCTCGGCGACCGGGTCACCGACGTCCGCACCGAGCGCGGGACCGCCCGGGTAGACCGCTTCGCGACGCCGGAGGCGTTCCGGGACTACTTCAAGGAGCGCTACGGCCCGACGATCGCCGTCTACAAGAACATCGCCGACGACCCCGACCGCGTCGCCGCGCTGGACCGCGACCTGGTGGAGCTCGCCCGCGACGGCGGCCTGGGAACGGACCCGAGCGGGACGGCCCTGGAGTGGGAGTACCTGCTGTTCACCGCCCGCCGGACAGGCTGACGGACGCATACAACTGCCGTACGACCAGGGCACGACGCCCATCCTCCCCAGGTCGGATCTTCCCCGCATTCAGCAGGTGAAGCGGCAAATCCGCACGTACCGTCGAATGCATGACGCATCTCGACGCGGGTGCCCGGCTCGACTCCGTCCGGCCGGCGACGGTCACCTCGCCCGTGACCGGCCTGACCGGTGCTCAGGTCGCCGAGCGCGTGGAGCGCGGGCAGATCAACGACGTGCCGGTGCGCAGCAGCCGCTCCACCGTCGACATCGTCCGCGCGAACGTCTTCACCCGCTTCAACGCGATCATCGGCGTGCTCTGGCTGATCATGCTGGTCGTCGCGCCGATCCAGGACAGCCTGTTCGGCTTCGTGATCCTCGCCAACACCGGCATCGGGATCGTCCAGGAATGGCGGGCGAAGAAGACCCTGGACTCGCTCGCGCTGATCGGCGAGGCGCGCCCAACCGTCCGCCGGGACGGAGTCGCCGCCCAGGTCAGCACCTCCGAGATCGTCCTCGACGACCTGATCGAGATCGCCCCCGGCGACAAGGTCGTCGTCGACGGTGTCTGCGCGGAGGCCGACAACCTGGAGATCGACGAGTCACTGCTCACCGGCGAGGCCGACCCGGTGGTCAAGAGCCCCGGCGACCAGGTGATGTCGGGCAGTTTCGTGGTCGCGGGCGGCGGGGCGTTCCAGGCGACGAAGGTCGGGCGTGAGGCGTACGCCGCCCAGCTCGCCGAGGAGGCCTCGCGGTTCACCCTCGTCCAGTCCGAGCTGCGCTCCGGCATCTCCACGATCCTCAAGTACGTGACGTGGATGATGGTCCCGACCGCGATCGGCCTGATCATCAGCCAGCTGTTCGTGAAGGACAACCCCTTCAAGGACTCCGTGGCGCGCACGGTCGGCGGCATCGTCCCGATGGTCCCCGAGGGGCTGGTCCTGCTCACCTCCGTCGCCTTCGCCATCGGCGTCATCCGGCTGGGCCGCAAGCAGTGCCTGGTCCAGGAGCTGCCCGCGATCGAGGGACTGGCCCGGGTCGACACCGTCTGCCTCGACAAGACCGGCACCCTCACCGAGGGCGGCATGGACGTCACCGAGTTGCGGCCGCTGGGGGACGCCGACGAGACGTACGTACGACAGGTCCTCGGCGCCCTCGGCGAGTCGGACCCGCGGCCGAACGCCTCCCTGATGGCGATCATCGACGCCTACCCGGACGGCGAGCAGTGGCGCTGCACCCAGGCGCTGCCCTTCTCCTCGGCGCGCAAGTACAGCGGCGCCGCGTTCGCCGAGGCCGGCGGGGGGACGAGCACCTGGCTGCTCGGCGCACCGGACGTCCTGCTGCCCGACGACGACCCGGCCCTCGCCGAGACCGGGCGGCTGAACGAGCAGGGCCTGCGGGTGCTGCTGCTCGCCCGGGTCGAACGCGACCTCGACGACGCCGAGGTGACCGAGGGGGCGAAGCCCACCGCCCTGGTCGTCCTGGAGCAGCGGCTGCGGCCGGACGCGGCCGACACTCTGAGCTATTTCGCCGACCAGAACGTCCGGGCGAAGGTCATCTCGGGCGACAACGCGGTGTCGGTCGGCGCGGTCGCCTCGAAACTCGGGCTGTCGGGCACCACCGTCGACGCCCGCCGGCTACCGGCCGACGAGGACGGCATGGCCCGGGCCCTCGACGACAACACGGTGTTCGGGCGGGTCACCCCGCAGCAGAAGCGGACCATGGTGGGGGCGTTGCAGTCCCGCGGGCACACGGTCGCGATGACGGGCGACGGGGTGAACGACGTCCTCGCCCTGAAGGACGCCGACATCGGCGTGGCGATGGGCTCGGGCTCGGAGGCGACCCGGGCGGTCGCGCAGATCGTGCTGCTGAACAACAGCTTCGCCACGCTGCCGTCGGTGGTGGCGGAGGGCCGCCGTGTGATCGGCAACATCACGCGCGTGGCGACGCTGTTCCTGGTCAAGACGGTCTACTCGGTGCTGCTGGCCGTCCTGGTGGTCTGCTCACAGGTCGAGTACCCGTTCCTGCCGCGCCACTTGACCCTGCTGTCGACCCTCACCATCGGCGTCCCGGCGTTCTTCCTCGCGCTCGCGCCCAACAAGGAGCGGGCCAGGCCCAACTTCGTACGGCGGGTCATGCGGTACGCGATCCCGGGCGGGGTGGTGGCCGCGGTGGCGACCTTCGCGACGTATCTGATCGCCCGACAGCACTACTCGGGCGCGGGCGCGCTGGACGCGGAGACCAGTGCGGCGACGCTCACGCTGTTCCTGATCTCGATGTGGGTCCTGGCGATCATCGCCCGGCCGTACACCTGGTGGCGTATCGGCCTGGTGGCGTCGATGGCGGGGGCGTTCCTGCTGGTCCTGGTGGTGCCGTGGCTCCAGCACTTCTTCGCGCTGAAGCTGGTCGGCATGACCATGCCGTGGATCGCGGTCGGCATCGCGGTGGTCGCGGCGGCCACCCTGGAACTCACGTGGAGGTGGGTGGACCGCCGCTTCCCGGCGTAGCCCGCTCTACCGAGAGGGCTTTTGCAGAAGCCTCTGCGTTCACGCCGGGGGATGAATGCATCTCAAGGCTGCTCTGACCTGCGCCCTGTGACAAATGCCGCTTCTGCTCGATGTACTGGCGGCCGCTCGCCTACGGTGCTCCGCCGCACGATGCGGAGTAGTACGAGGGCGACCACAGATACCTGTGCATGACGGCGCGGTTGATACGGCCGGTGAACTCTCCCCAGCCTCCGGCCGGGAGGTACCCCAGCCGTATCCGGCGAGCCGAAACGCCTTTAAGGCTGTTGAGCAGCTTCGAGACGGCGACATTTCGTCGAACACCTCACACCGCGCGAGTATCGAGTCGAACGCAGGTGCTCACATCGTGTGCAGTTCCAGTTGGATGTGATCTTTCGCCGCGACCGGCCGTGAAGCGGCCATACCGTGATCGATATGCAGCTTCGCTACAACTACCGGGCCTACCCAGACGCTCCGCAGCGCCGTGCGCTGGCGAAGGCGTTTGGATGCGCCCGTGTGGTGTGGAACGACTGCCTGCGCGACCGGAAGGAAGCGCACGCAGCGGGGCTGCCATACGTGAAGTCAGCGGATCTCTCCAAGTTGCGCATCACACAGGCCAAGCGCACCGAGGAACGCGCCTGGCTCGCCGATGTGCCGGCGGTCGCCCTGCAACATCCCTGCGGGACCTGGACACCGCCTACAAGAACTTCTTCGACAGTTGCAAGGGCAAGCGACAGGGCCGGAAAGTCGGCCCGCCTCGGTACAAGTCGAAGAGAGACACCCGGCAGTCGATCCGCCTCACCACCAGCGCCTTCTCCCTCCAGGGCAACGGCACGGTGTACGTGGCCAAGGTCGGCAATCTCAAGGTCAAGTGGTCGCGGCGGCTTCCGGCCGCGCCTACGTCCCTGACCGTCACCAAGGACAGCTGTGGCCGGTACTTCCTCAGCTTCGTCGTGGATACCGAGCCGGACTTCCTCCCCAAGGTAGAGGCCGAGTCCGGTATCGACCTGGGCCTGTCAGCCTTCGCGGTCCTGTCCGACGGCCGGAAGATCGACAGCCCTCGCTTCCTGCGCCGGGCGGAGAAGAAACTCAAACGACTTCAGCGGGAGCTGTCCCGCAAGACGAAGGGATCGAAGAACCGGGCCAAGGCCCGCATCAAGGTCGCACGCCAGCACGCGCGTGTGGCGGACCGGCGCCGGGACTGGCACCACAAGGCATCCACGCAGATCATTCGCGACAACCAAGCGGTGTACGTGGAAGACCTCGCGGTGTCCGGTCTCGGCCGCACCCGGCTCGCCAAGTCCGTGTATGACGCGGCATGGTCCGCGTTCGTACGGATGCTGGAGTACAAGGCGGCTCTGCACGGCCGCACCTTCGCCAAGGTGGACCGTGCCTTCCCGTCCTCTCAGATCTGCTCGGCCTGCGGCTTCCGGGACGGCCCCAAGCCGCTGCACGTCCGAGAATGGACGTGCAGCGCGTGCAAAACGGTGAACGACCGCGACCACAACGCAGCCCGCAACGTCCTGTTCGAAGGACGCCGTATCGTCGCCGCCGGACGGGCGGAGACGCTAAACGCCTGTGGAGCGCCGGTCAGACGGGCACACGTGCCCGCACAGCGCGGTGAAGCAGGAAGCCCCCGGAAGGGTCAGACGACCCAGGCCGGAATCCCTGCGACTCTAGGACAGGAGCACGTCAATTCACGTCGACGAAGTCGCCCGTGGCGTTGACCGCCGGGGTGGTCGTCGTGCCCGCGAAGGAGTAGCGGAAGTAGCCGTCCACGGAGGCCTTGACCGTGGTCTTCAGCTCGCCCGTGGAGTTCGACTTGATGGTCTTCACCGTGGTGTAGGTGTTGGAGGTCTTTTTACGGAACTGCAGCTTCACCGACTGGTTGGTGTAGCCGTGGTACTTGTTGTCGTCCCAGTTGGCGCGGGACAGCTTGCCGGTGACGGTGATGGTCTTGCCCTTCTTCACCGGCTCGGGCGAGGCGTTGACCGTCAGCTTGGAGTAACGCTGCACCCGGACGGCCCCGAGACCGTCCTGGACCTTGGAGTCCTCTTCGCCGGCAATGGCGAGGCCGCCCGCGTTCCACGTGCCGGCCTCGTCGCTCGACAGGTCGCCGTCAGCGGGGCGGATGGTGATAACCCCCTTGCAGCTGAGCTTGGTCGACGAGGTGGCGGTGCAGGTCGCCGGGTCGTCGCTGATCAGCACGTTGCTCGCGGTGGCCCCCGAGCTGCCCTTGTAGATGAGCGGGCCGTTGGCAAAGTTCTCGGCACTGGTGTCCAGGTCAGCGGCGTGCGTCAGGGTGTAGGTGACCTGGACGCTGACCGCGTTCGTGGTGCCGACGACTATGTTCTTGCCGCTGTTCACCTTCATGTTCGCGAAGGTGACGTCGAGGTCGGCGGCGGTGCCGGTCACGCCGTCGGCAGTGGCCGCACCGAAGGTGGTCCTACCCGACGACCACGGCACGTCGGCTGCTTGCGCGGCCGGGATAACGACGGCGGAAAGGGCCAGGGCGCCGGTAACGGCGGCCACGGTGGCTCGGATGCGCATGTGTTCCCCAGGGGGAGAAGTGATCTAGGAGTCTGACTGACTCACGTGACTTGATCAACGACACATGGGAATGGTTGTACGGTCCGATGCAGATTTGGTGAACAGCTTGGAGAAGTCGGAAGGGTTGCGTGCTGCCGAGAGCGGTCGGGCTGAGCGCGGGGCCCGGCCCTCGAAATTCGGGGACCGGGCCTCGCTCACCGTGTGAAGCAGCTAGACCGACGGCCACATGCTCTTGCCGGCCATCAGTGCGCCCTTGCCGTCGCCTGCGAACCAACGCAGATCGCCGTTCGCCTGCACAGCAGCGAGGTCGGCCTTTCCGTCACCGTTGAAGTCACCGCCGAGGACGGGGCGGTCGCTGGTCCAGCTCTTGTCGGGCCACATCAAACGGGCCTTGTCGAAGGTGCCGTCGGCCTTGCCGGGGTGGAGGTGCAGTGCCCCGTCGGCGCCGACGGCAGCGATGTCGGACCGATTGTCACCGTTGAAGTCGGCCGAGGCGATGTGCTTCTTCTTCCACGTTTTGTCCGGCCACACCGACTTCTTCTGGTTGACCAGCTTGCCGTCGGCACCCCTCTTGTACGTGTACAGGGAACCGTCCGGCCACTGGAACAGCAGGGTGTCACGGCCTGCGGCGCCCGTTCCGACCGCGGCGGCGGGCAGACCGTTCTTCCACGAGGCGTCCTTCCAGAGCTCCTCGTACCGCCAGATCTCACGGCCTGGGAGCGAACTGTGCCGCTTCCCCAGGAGAAGGTCCCCGTCCGTGCCGCCGACACTGATCACTTCAGGGCCCGACGCAGCGTCGAAGTCGCCCGCGATGATCTGCTTCTGGGTGCCTCGACCGAGGGCAGTCAGCGGGCGCCCATATTCGAGCGTGCCGTCGCGGCGGCCGTAGAAGACCAGCACAGAATCGTCCGCCATGAGTGACGCGATGTCCGTGCGCCCGTCACCGTTGAAGTCCGCGGACGTCATCACATCGGTGATGTGCTCCTTGCGCGATGTCAACCGGACCCTCTGCACCCAGTCCGCGATGTCATCGACGCGAGTGGCTACGGCACCAGTACGCGTCTCCTCGGAATTGAGGCAACCTCCGCCCCAGGCTGCGGTAACCACACCTACCACCCGACCGCTGGAGTTGAGCACCGGGGCTCCGGCATCCCCCCTGCACAGGGCGGCACCGGCCGCCCTGGGGGAAACCTCCAGGGTCGAAGGTTTCACCATGTCCACGCCGAAGGAGCCGGTATGGGCGCGGCTGGGCACCCACTCCTGGTGGGTCCGCCCGAAACCAACCGCCCTGAGCTGGTCTCCCTGGGCCGGCACGGCGGTAGCGATCGTAGCCGCGGAAACGTCAGGGAAAGGACCGTCGAGCGGGTTCCGAGGTGTGGTCAAGTCACTCAGACGCGCCATAACAAGATCGCGACTCGGGTGCGGCACCAGTTCCTGGACCCTCTGCTTCTCACGCGCCGACGCTGCAGGGCTGTTGCCGTCGAGAGTCACATCGGCCACGGTGGTTTGAGGCAAGGGAACCGACGAGAAGCAACTGGCTGCAGTAAGCACCCACTGCTGATCGACCAGCGTCCCTGAGCAGGCTCGTTCAATGTCGGGGGACGAGCTGATGTGGAGCTTCACGGCGAACTCGTCGGTTCCGCCCGCGACCTGCTCACCTCCGACGGACTGGGCTGACGAAGCGGTGAGGAGTCCAGCCGTCAGTCCGGCCGCCACCATGCCGGCGCCCCACACCATGCGCGTCCCACGTAGACGGGCACCAATCACGTTCTTCCTCACATCACGAAGACGGGTTCTGCGCAGGCAGAAGAGATTTCGAATCCGTACGCCTGGCGACGCACGGATCATGGACGACTGAGCGGATCAACGGGTCACGCGCAGTTCGACGAGCACCGACCTGGCGCCTCCGACGGTCCCCTCACCAACGGACGTCCACCCACCCTCGGGGACGACGACCGAGGTGGTCTCGCCATTGGCCGTGAGGTCGGCGTGTACTGGCTGGTCCGCAGCCTCCACCGCGAAGACCCGGGGGAGCTCCAGCGTGAGGCGGCCTGTGTCACCGAGAGCCTTGAAACAGTAGGTTCCCGCGCGCCCCTCGGCGGCATCCTCGACGGTCAGCACCCGGATCTGCTGAGCGGCTTGGTCACACTCGGCCAGCAGGATGTGCCCGTCGCCCTTCTTCAGCTTGATCCCCTTGTCGGCAAGGATCTTTGCAGCTCCGGGATAGGTGTAGTCCTCTACCGCGTTAGGCGGTGCCTCAGACGCGGGCGGCTGAGCCGCATCGTCGGCAAAGGCAATGGATACTCCTGCCGCGCCGATCAAGGAAACCAGAATCCCGGATATGACGAAACTTCGGGCACGAAAAGGCATAGAAAAATCCCTTCAGCGAGATATACGCGACCTCTGAATCGCCGTCAACGTGTACCTGAAATGCAAGCTGCCACGGCATCGCGAGCAAAAGGCGGACACACCGTAAACACGAGAGCACCCGATCGTCAACACATATTCTTCACGCCATGACCGAAAATAGCCCTGGTCAACCTACCGCAAAGGAAGGCTAATCGGGCATTCCACTAGGGCCGCTCGGCCGTCATTCAACTTTTCAGGGTGGGCCAAATATCTGATTCTCCGGTGGATACCGCAGCAGCTATGCTCACCTCTCCCTATTCGGCGACAAGCTTGGGGAGCGTCGCCGACTACCGAGACAGGTGCTCAGTGAATCGAAGAACTGACCAGCTCGAAGACGCTGGGAAAGCGACACGCGTATTACGCAGAGCAGCACTGAGATTGCTGCCTTTGACCCTGGCTGTCGGCCTGCTGGGTTCTCCGCCCGCCGCCGCTGTCGGGGGCGCCCGGGACAGCATCCGGGTCGCCGATCAGGCAGAGGTCGTCCCTTCCGACCGCGGCCGGGTCGTGGACTACTGGAAGGAGGGCGGCCCCGGTGTCAAGTCAGCCGCCGAGGCGGCGCTGACCGGCAGCGACGCCGACGTGCAAGCCTTTCTAAGGGCCGTAGAGAACTTGGCCTTCCAGGACAAGCGGGTGAGCGCCGCCCAACTCGCCTCGGTGGGCGGCCCGGAGCTGCTGACCGCGGCTCGTGCAGCGCTCGCGGGAACCCAGGAGGAGCTGAAGGCCTTCGTCAGCTGGGGCTGGGAAGGCCCGATGGAACAGGACAACCGGGTCCGGGTGGCCCAGGTTGTCGACATGGGTGGGCCCAACGTGCAGGACGCCGGACGGGCCGCGTTGAACGGCACGTCCGACGACATCCGGAAGTTCCTCGCTGAAGGCCAGTACGTCAAAGGTGAGCAGGACGAGCGGGTACAGCTCGTCCAAATAATCAGCACGGGCGGCACCAATGTACGCGCGGCTGGACGCATAGCACTGAGCGGTAGCGCTGCGGACATCCGGGAGTTCCTGCAGGTGGGCCAGTTCATCGCCCGGGCGAAAGACCAGGAGCACGCCACCGTCGCCGAACTCGCCCAGCAGGCGAAGGAGGCAGGACGGCAGGCTGCCGCACAGACGGCGGCCGCCAAGACCGAGTCCGCCAAAGCTGTGAAGGCCTCGCAGCTCGCGAAGGAAGCCGCCTTGGAGGCCAAGGCGGAGGCCGAGGCTGCCAAGGACGACACTGCCAAAGCCGCTCGAGCCGCCAAACGGGCTGCCACCGCCGCTTCCCAGGCCGCCACTTCGGCACAGCGGGCGATCGACGCTGCCAGTGCCGCGAACAACTCGGCACGCGTAGCAGCCAACGCGGCCTCCCAGGCAGCTGCGGCCGCGGCCGGCGCCTCCCAGGCAGCCTCTCGCGCCCGCAACGCCGCCGCGGACGCCGCAGTAGACGCCAAGGACGCGGAGGCGGCAAAGGTTGCGGCAAAGGCAGCCCATGCGGCTGCCGAAGGCGCCAATTTGGCCGCAGACGCCGCCGACCAGGCGGCCAAGGCCGCCGACGCGGCGGGCGACGCCGCCCACTCCGCGGCGAGCGCGGGCGCCAACGCCAACGCCGCTGCGAACGCCGCGGTCGAAGCCGGCAACTACGCAGGCCAGTCGAGCGCCGCCGCCGTGGAGGCACGGGCCGCCGCAGCCAGAGCCAAGAGCCAGGCGGCTGAGGCCAGCCGCGCCGCGACCGCAGCCGAAACCTTGGCCCGCAAGGCAGCCACGGCAGCACGTGAGGCCCGGGATGCCGCGAAGTCTGCGGCCACGCATGCCAAGAACGCAGGTGATGCCGCCCTGGAGGCGGCCAAGTACGCCGGTGACTCCGCAAAGGCGGCGGCCAGGTCCACGGACCACGCGAACGCCGCGACCGCCGCGGCGACCACTGCTACCAACGCCGTGACCAAGGCCCAGCAGATCTACACCCTCGCCCGTGAGGTCGAGACCGAGGAATTGCTCGGCCGCACCAACGCGGGCGTCGAACTGGCCAAGCAGGACAAGGCCGACGCCGATGCCCACGCAACCGCGCAAGCCGCGCATGACAAGGCCGCCAAAGACCGGGACGCCGAACGGGACCGGCTGGTGACCGAGGCGGCCAAACCCGGCGCCGACCTCGCAACCATCGCCCACAAGGGCCGTGACCTGGCCGTCCTCGTGATGAAGAGCGGCACTGCGTGGGGCCGAGCCGCGGCTGAAGCCGCCTTGGGCGGACCCGACGACGTGGTCATTGACTACCTGCGCACCGGGTGGGAGACGGCGAAGCAGCAGGACGACCGCTCCTACGTCGAGCGCCTCGCCGAAGAGAGCGCGGACAAAGCCGTGCGGGAAGCGGCCGAGGCCGCGCTCGACGGCGACGCGGCCGCCGTCACCCAGTTCGTCGAGACCGGGCAGTACCAGGTCAGCGCACAAGGCATGCGCGTCGCCATCGCACAGGTCCTCGACGGCGCAGGCCCCGTCCTCGCCGACGCTGGCCGGACCGCCCTCGACTCTGGGGACCCGACGAAGTACAGCGAGTTCCTGATTACCACGCAGCACACCGCGCGAACCCAGGACGAGCGAGTCAAGGCAGCGCAACTGATCGACAGCGGCACTCCAGAGGTGAAGTCGGCAGCCCGGATCGCGCTGGCGGGGTCTCCACAGGCACTGCACGCCTTCATCGTCTCCGGCCAGTACAAGGCACTGAGGAAGGACCACCTGTCCGCCACCCACGTGGCGCAGGTCCAGAAACTGATCGCGGACGCTGCGAAGGTCTCGGCCACTGCCCAGCAGAACGCCGCTACTGCCCAGAAGGTGGCCGCCACCGCCCGTAAGGCAGCCGCGGAAGCCACCGAGTGGGCGAAGAAGGCCGATACCTCGGCGGCCAAGGCGCAGGGCTACGCCAAGCAGGCCGACCAATACGCCAAGAACGCCGAGACATCGGCAGCGCAGGCCGCGGCCTCCGCCAAAACAGCCCGGGACGCCGCGAACCGCGCGGACGCCGACGCTGCCAGCGCCGCGAAGTCAGCGGCCGACGCCACGCTTTCCTCCGAGGCGGCTCAAGCCTCCGCGTCAACCGCGGCGCACTACGCCGACGAGGCACGCAAGTCGGCAGTCGCGGCGGGCAAGGATGCGGCAGCCGCGCTCAAGGCCGCCACCGAGGCGTTCACCGCGGCGGTCACCAAGTACCGGGAAGAGGAGGAGAAGCGACGCAAGGCCGCCGTCAAGGCCAAGGAGGAGGCGGAGAACGGGCCGAGCCCAGCCGAGCAGTACCGCTGCCAGCAGGGGTACATCCCATGTGACCAGCCAGGCTTCGCCCGCTGGTGCCAGCAGTCGGAGATCGCTTGCGACATCGTGGCGCATGGCAAGGAGTTCGGCGACGCGATGGAGGATCTCTGGAACATTGAGAAGGATCTCCTGAGCCTCAGTGGATTCGAAAAATGCCTACGAAAGAAGGACTTCGACAGCTGCAAGGGCGTCACCACGGACGTCCTGCTCAGTGGCAAGCTCAAAGCTCTGGATCGGGTGTACGACGAGCTGAAGCTGCTCAAGCGCGGCTGCAAGGTAGTCGGCAAGGCGCCGCTGCGGACGGCGACGAAGACCAGGTTCACTACCGTTCTCGCCACCGCCTCGGGCGGGGTTCCCTGCGGAGAACACAACGTGCCGGGGCTGCCCCGGGACAAGTCGATGATCACGAATGGTCCGGGTGACTGCGAGGCGTGTGCCAAGGCGATCCGGGATGGTCTGGGAGGCGGTGAGATCTTCCGGTTCGACAAGCCCGGCCCTTTCTTCGGCGACTACCGTGGCCAGTACAACAACTGGACGCACCACTATGTCGTGGTGCTCAACGGACGGGTCTACGACGCCTTCACTCCGCGGGGTGGGGAGACGATCGCCAAGTACAAGTCCGAATGGCTCTATGGCGATATGATCAACTTCGGATTCTGAGGAAGCCCCAGTGAACGACAGAGAGCTGATCGCGCAGATCCGCGCCAGGCCGGGACTCTACGGCCTGATCGGCGCGTACTACCCGACGGTCACTTTCCTCGACGGATACGACCTCGGTCGTTCGGGCGCGCTGTTGCAGGGGTTCACCGACTGGCTCGTCGCCCGCAGGGGCGAGCAGACCAGTCTTGGCTGGCAGGCCCTCGTCCTTGAGGACGCGTTCCCAGATGCCGGTATTCGGCACTGGACGGCCCTGGCCGAAGACCAGCAACAACCAGCCGTGGATCATTTGTTCACCCTGTTGCTCGCCTTCCTGGCCGAGCGGGACGCCGACTAGGCGATATAGGACGGCCGCCCCGGGGACCTCCCAGGGGCGGCCATTCGTCTGCGGTCGACCTCAGTCGAACCACCGGTCCCGCGCCAGTTCCTCCGTCCGGGACGGGTCCTCCAGCAGTGCCGCCACCTCGAACCGCCGCGGCCACTGGCCGGCCGCCCAGGCCAGTCCCGCGGCGACGCCCTCCAGGGTGGCGGCGTGCAGGACACCGTCGTGGGTCAGCCGCCAGTCGATCTCCACGCCGTCGACGACGAGTTCCTCGTGCTCGACGTAGGAGGCCGGGGTCAGCCGGCCGAGCAGCACCCGCACGGGCTCCGGTACGTCGTGCTCGACGCCCTCGGAGGTGACCTGCCCGGTGACGGACTCGCTCAGCCGCCGCACCTGGAAGAGCTCGGCCAGGTCGGCGGCCCGGGAGGGGCGGACCGGCAGCAGCGGGACGCCCGAGGTGAAGGGGAGCAGGTCCGGCGAGTCGACGACCACGGCGTCGGCCGCGTCCACGACCTCCACCCGGCCGTCGACGACCGCGCGCAGCTCGTCCGGCAGGGTCACCTGCTCGGGGTCCAGCTCGGCCAGCGCGCCGTAGAGGGCGTGCAGCTGGGCGTCCGCCACCTCGCGCTCGGGCTCGGCGAGCCGGTCGAGCAGTTCGGCGGCCCCGCCGGGCTCGTCCAGCAGCGCGGCCACGGACGTCCGTACGCCCAGCGCGCGCAGTACCTGTTCGTCCTCGAATCCGGTGGCGTCGGCCTCGTCGTACAGGCCGCGCAGCAGCGGGTCACCGCCGGCGGCCCGCAGACCGGCCGGGCGGCGGCCGTCGAGCACCGGGTTCCCGCGCAGCCACCATGCCGCGTACGGCCGTACGACCTCGTGCGTCCCGTCGTGCAGCAGGATCCGCACGGGCTGGACGATCGCGTCCCGGAAGGGCGGCTGCGACAGCAGGGCCAGGGCTTGGGCCCATTTGTCCTCGTCGACGAGGTCCAGGTCCCGGACGGCGATGATCTCCGTGGCGACCGGCGGGACCGGGCTGTCCGGGAAACGGTCGAGGATGTCCTCGCACCACACGTCGACGGCGTCCAGCAGGCCCGCGTCGTCGGGCTCGGCGAAGTCGCCCTCGCGGGGCTCCAGTTCGTCCGGGTCGAGGACGACGTCGGTGGCGCGGACGAGCGCGAAGTTCACCAGGACCCCGCAGGCGGCGAGTGGCTGCTCGCCCCACCTGCCGGCCAGTTCGGCGTCCACGGCGGCGAGTTCGCCCTCGCGCATCACCTGGGCGAAGGGGCCGCCGGGGAAGACGAGTTCGCAGGCGGGGGCCGGTTCGCCGTCCTCGTCGGGCAGGGCGAGGGCACCGAGCCAGGGCTCGTCGCCGGGCTCCAGGCCGGCGTCCCGGACCAGCGCGAGCACGGTGTCGGCCAGTTCGTCGGCGTCGAGGGTGTCCTCTTCCCAGTTCACCCCGCCCTCGTCGTCCAGGGACGCGGCGACGGCGGCCCGTACCTGCGGGGTGGTGAGCACGGCACGCGGGGTGGCGGGCAGGGCGCCGAGCTTCTCCAGGAGCGGATGGGCGGCGTCCGGGTGGGCGACCTTCAGGCCGAGCCGGGCCAGCATCTCGGGGTCGATACGGGAGGCCTCCGCGCTGGGCAGGAGGACCTGCCGGGGGCCGATCGTCGTACGGCCGTCGGCGAGCGGCACCGGGAGGCCCGACAGCCGGTCGGGGTCCACGCCGGCGAGGCTGTCGTAGAGCCGCCGCCACCAGCCTGGGTCCTTCTCGAGCCCGGCCAGCCGGTCGATCGCGTCGGTCAGCGGGACACGGGCGACGCCCAGGGTCCGCAGCTCCGCGCGCCGCTCGAGACCGCCGGGCAGCAGGGTGGGCAGCACCTCGGCGAGAACCCGCACGGTGTCCGCGCCCGCGCCCTCGACGATCTCGGCGTCACGAGGCCGCAGGGACTCGGGCAGGTCGTCGTCTTCGTGTTCCTGGGGCTCGGCGGCGGGCGGGAGGAACGAGGTCCTCGGCAGCCGCTCCAGGATCGCCTGGCGCAGGGCGCCGTCCAGCTCGCCCTTGCCGAGCGGACCGGGCACGAGGCCGATGATCCCGGTGGTCACCGGCCGCCAGTCGCCGAGGAGTTCGGCGTACGCGTCGGCCGCGCGCTGGACGAGGAAGTCGGTCAGCGGTCCCGGGGCGGCGTGCCGGCGGGTGGAGTCCAGCGGGAACGAGGCGATGAGCAGGGCCGGAACGCCGAGCGGCTCGTCGCTGGGCGTGGGCGCGTGCACGACCGGGCTGGTGCGGGGCCGGGCCGGGCTGCCGTCGCTGTCGACGGGCACGGCCCAGGTGACGGACCACCGCGGCCGCAACCGCTCCTCGACGGGCCGGTCGGCGAGCAGGTCGGGGGTGAGCGGGCCGTGTGCGACGGCGGTGCGCCAGTGGGTGACGCCGCCCTCGGAGTCGTCGACGACGGTGAAGGCCCCGTCGGTACGGCGGGTGATGGTCCTGGGGCTCTCCCCGTTGACCTCCACGACGACCTCTTCGAGGCCGGGGAGGGCGAGCAGCAGCGCGTCGTCGACGGCGTGCAGCAGCCGCTCGGCGAGGTCGGCGGCGGGGTCGTCGCGCAGGGGCAGGATGACGGCCGTGTCGTACGGGGCGGGGGCGGTGCCCTCGGCGGCGAACGGCAGCCGCAGCAGCGGTACGTGCCCGTCGCGCCGCCGGACCTCGTCCCCGAGTCCGGGGCTGTGCCGGGCGGTCTCGGCGGCCAGGTCCCGGGCCTCGGCGAGGGACCAGCGCACCCCGCCGTGCCGGCCGACGACGGCGGGCTCGTCGGTGACGGACAGGACGGCGGCGAAGCCGACACCGAAGCGTCCGACGGCCTGCTCCTGGCTCTCCCGCTTCGCGGAGGCACGCAGCGTGGACAGCGATTCGACACCGGCCGCGTCCAGGGGTGCCCCGGTGTTGGCGGCGACGAGAACGCCGTCCCGCAGGGTGAGCCGCAGCCGTCCCGGCACTCCGGCCCGGGCCGCGGCGTCGGCGGCGTTCTGGGCGAGCTCGACGACGAGCCGGTCCCGGTAGCCGCCGAGGACCAGGTCTTCCTCGGCGTTGGCGTCCTCACGGAACCGGGCGGGGCTGGTGGCCCAGGCGTCGAGGACACCGCGGCGCAGACGCGCGGTACCGAACGGATCGGCCCCCTCGGCGGCGGGCCGCACGAACTTGCTGCTCACGTTGCCGTTCCTTCTCCTCGTCGACGTGAGGACGAAGGTACCGCCTGTGGAGCGGGGGGTGTGCGCCTGCCCGGCCCGGTCACTGCCGGGCGCGCGGGCCGCTACGAGTGGCCCAGTTCCTCCGTGTCCTCGTCCGTCGTCGCCGCGACCGAACCCGAGTCCGCCGCCGGGCGCAGCGGGAAGGGGTCCACCCGGGTCTCGTCGATGACCGGGGAGGGCGGCTGCGGGGGACGGGGCATGACGGCGGCCTCGGAGTGGCCGCCGCAGCCGTAGGTGAGGGAGACGAGGCGGCCGTCAGCCGGGGAGAACTCGTTGGCGCAGACGCCGAAGGCCTGGCCGAGGGAGCCGCCGATGGGGACGAGGAAGCCGCAGGTGACGCAGGCCGCCGGGGCCGACTGGGCCATGGGGGTCTTGGGGCCGAACGCCTCCTCCCAGCGGTCGGCCGCGGTGTACAGGCCGTAGCGGGACAGGACGCGGGCCCGGCGCATGCCGAGCTCCTCCGCGACGCCGGTGATGGAGCCGCGGGTCGGGGTGACCGGGAGGAAGCCGGAGGGGGGTCCCGCGGCGACGTCCGCGTCCTCCGCCTCGACCAGGTCGGCCATCTCGTGCGACACGGGGGAATTCGGTGCCGGCTCGTCCTCGCCCGAGTAGCCGGGCTCCAGACGCAGATCCTCGGCGTCCGTGGGCAGCAGGTCGCCCGGCCCCATGTCGCCGGGGCGCAGCCGCTCGCTCCACGGCACCCACTCGGGCGCGAGCACCGCGTCCGGGCCGGGCAGCAGCGCCGCCTCGTCCACCGTGACGATCTTCGCCCGGGACGCCCGGGCCACCGTCACGGCCCACCGCCAGCCCCGGTACCCCAGCTCCCGGCACTCGAAGAAATGCGTGACAACGCGGTCCCCCTCGGAGACCGTCCCCACGTGCTCGCCGACGATCCCTGGCGCCGCGGCCTCCTCGGCTGCGGCGCGCGCGAGGTCGACGGCCTCGGCGCACAGACGGTCAGGGGTGCGGCTTCGCGTTGTCGCTGCGCTCACAGGTATCGCTTCTCTCCATACGCCGTCTCACGAGTGCGCCACTCCCAGCGCGGGGGCGGACGGAGCGGACCGGGGGACCGCGTCGACGTCCTTCATCCATTTTGCGGGATGGCTGAGATACGCACGCTACCCTTCCGCCCCACTTCGCGTACACCGACGGTCCCATGACCCGACGACCGGGCAGTCATCCGACAGTCACCCCACAGGCCCTATACAAGCGGTAATGGCACTACCCACGGCCTTCTCGGGGCACTATGACGTCGTGGCAGCCGCGAAGACGCCCGTCAAGGGAAGCAGCCGACTGAGCGGACCGGGCCGGATGAGGGGCTCCCTCCGCGCGGTCGGCCGTGCCCTGCACTTCCCGGTGACCGGAACCGCCCGCGGTATCCGCAAGGCCACCCACGCGCACGGCGCCGGCGAGTCCGGCCTCGGCAAGCTGATCGAGCTGCACGGCGTGAACGGCGCCGGCGATGTCATGGTCACCGTCGCGCTCGCCTCGACCGTGTTCTTCTCCGTCCCCACCGACGAGGCCCGCGGCCGCGTCGCGCTGTACCTGGCCATCACCATGGCGCCCTTCACGCTCCTCGCGCCGGTGATCGGCCCCCTCCTCGACCGCATCCCGCACGGCCGCCGGGCGGCCATGGCCGGCGCGATGCTGGCCCGGGCGCTGCTCGCGATCGTCCTGTCCGGGGCCGTCGTCACCGGCGGTATCGAGCTGTACCCGGCGGCGCTCGGCGTCCTCGTCTCGTCGAAGGCGTACGGGGTGGTCAGAAGCGCCGTCGTGCCCCGGCTGCTGCCGCCTCGCTTCTCCCTGGTGAAGGCCAACTCGCGCGTCACCCTCGGCGGGCTCCTCGCCACCGGCATCGCCGCCCCGATCGGCGCAGGCCTCCAGCAGATCGGACCGCGCTGGCCGCTCTACGGCGCCTTCGTGCTCTTCGTGGCGGGGACGATCCTGTCGTTCACGCTGCCGCCCAAGGTCGACTCCGCCAAGGGCGAGGACACCGCGCTGCTCGCCGCGGACGAACAGCATCTGCACGGCCCGCACCGCCGGCCCGTCAAACGCCCCGGGCTGCGCACGGTCGGCCCGGCCGTCACCCACGCCCTGGCCGCCAACGCCTCCATCCGCTGCCTCACCGGCTTCCTGATCTTCTTCCTGGCCTTCCTGCTCCGCGAGCACCCGGTCTCGGGCCAGAGCGCCGCCGTGTCCCTGGGGATCGTGGGCGTCTCGGCGGGCGCGGGAAACGCGCTCGGCACGGCGGTCGGGGCGTGGCTGCGCTCCCGGGCACCGGAGATCATCATCGTGACGGTGGTGGCGTGTGTGGTGGGCGTGGCGGTGCTGGCCTCGGTGTTCTTCAGCGCGGTCCTGGTGGCCTGTCTGGCGGCGATGGCCGGCTTCGCACAGGCCCTGGCCAAGCTCTCCCTGGACGCGCTGATCCAGCGGGACGTGCCCGAACTGGTCCGCACCTCGGCCTTCGCCCGGTCCGAGACCCTGCTCCAGATGTCCTGGGTGCTCGGCGGGGCGGTCGGCATCGCGCTGCCGCTCAACGGCCCGGTCGGGCTGGCGGTGGGCGCCGCGATCGTCGCAGCGGGCTTGCTGCTGACCGTACGGGGGCTGGTCGCCTCGGCCCGGCGCGGCAGTGCGACACGACCGCGCGTGGCGTAGCCGTACGGGCACGCCGTACCCCGCGTGGGCGCTGCCGGTCGTGTGCCCGATAACCTTCGCCCATGAACACGTTGCAATCCGTAGTGCGACGCCGCCGCGCCGTCGCTGTCGCCGGTGTCGTATCCGCCGGACTGCTCGTCCTGTCGGCCTGTGACAAGCCGACGCCGATGGCCACGGTCACCGTGGGCAGCGACTCGGTGAACTCCGAGGCCACCTGTGGCGGCGAGGGCGACGCCCTGAAGCCCGCCGACCTCACGCAGTGCCTGAAGGACAAGGGCATCAAGACCATCTCGGTCGACCCGGACGAGACCGTGCGCTTCGGTGTCGACCCGGAGATCGCCGACAAGGGCTGGACGATCCTGATGAACGGTCAGCCGCTGACCGACAACAGCACGAAGACGTACCGCACCATCCCGGGCAGCGTGTTCTTCAACGCCCAGTACGGCGCGCAGGGCGACTCGACGCTGGTGTCCATCAAGGAGGGCGAGAAGGACACGTCCGGGCTCTGGAACTTCAAGCTCAAGAAGGACGCCTGATCGCTGCCGCTGGGCTTGGCGGGGTGCTGATTGCCACCGCTGTTCCTGTGGAGAGGGACGCGGTGGCACAGGCCTTTGGTGGGTTTTCGCCGGGGTCCGATGAGTCGGCGCTCGGCGTTGCAGGCCGTGGCGCGGCTGCGCGCTGCGACAGCGGCGTGGCTGCGTGCGGCCGGATTGACGTGATCGACGCCGGTGTCGGGCCCGCCCTCGCCGCCGCGTCCGTCGCCTCCGCTCTCACCGCCGCGTCCCTCCGGGGCACCCCCTACGACCTCGTCGTCTCCGCCGGGATCGGGGGCGGCTTCCAGCCCGGGGCGCCCGTGGGGTCGCTCGTCGTCGCCGATGAGATCGTCGCGGCCGATCTGGGGGCCGAGACGCCCGACGGGTTCCTGCCGGTCACCGAGCTGGGGTTCGGGACCGTACGTCACCAGCCGCCCGGGGAGCTCGTGCGGCGGGTCGCCGAGGCCGCCGGGGCCCGTACCGGGGCCGTGCTCACCGTGTCCACCGTGACCGGGACGGCCACCAGGGCCACCGCGCTGCGCGAGCGGCACCCCACCGCTCTCGCCGAGGCCATGGAGGGCTTCGGTGTCGCCGAGGCGGCCGGCGCGCACGGGGTGCCCGTGCTGGAGATCCGGGCGATCTCCAATCCCGTCGGGCCGCGTGACCGCGCCGCCTGGCGCATCGGGGACGCCCTGGCGGCCTTGACCGAGGGTTTCGGGAAGCTCGTGCCCGTACTGGAGAGTTGGAACCGGCATGACCAGTGACCAGTTGCAGATCGCGTACTCCCCCTGCCCCAACGACACCTTCGTCTTCGACGCCCTGGCCCACGGCCGCGTCCCCGGCGCCCCCGCCCTCGACGTGACCTTCGCCGACATCGACGTCACCAACGGCATGGCCGAGCGCGGCGAGTTCGACGTACTGAAGGTGTCGTACGCCGTGCTGCCGTACGTCCTCGACGAGTACGCGCTGCTGCCCTGCGGAGGCGCCCTGGGGCGGGGCTGCGGGCCGCTGGTGCTGACGCGGGAGGCGGATGTCGATCTCGCCGGGCGCACGGTCGCCGTGCCCAGCGAGAAGTCCACGGCCTATCTGCTGTTCCGGCTGTGGGCCGCCGACACCCTGGACGACGGGGTCGGCGAGATCGTCGTCATGCCGTTCCACGAGATCATGCCGGCCGTACGGGACGGGAAGGTCGACGCGGGACTCGTGATCCACGAGGCGCGCTTCACGTACGGCGGCTACGGCCTGCACAAGCTCGCCGACATGGGCGAGCACTGGGAGCACACCACCGGGCTGCCGATCCCGCTGGGCGCGATCATCGCCAAGCGGTCGCTGGGCGAGCAGAGGCTGCGGCTGCTCGCCGACTCCATCCGAACGTCCGTGCGCGCCGCCTGGGACGACCCAGAGGTGTCCCGCCCGTACGTCATGGAACACGCCCAGGAGATGGACCCGGCCGTAGCCGACCAGCACATCGGGCTGTACGTCAACGAGTTCACGGCCGCTCTCGGCGAGGACGGCTACGCGGCCGTACGCGGACTGCTGACACGCGCGGCGGCCGAGGGACTCGTACCGCCCCTCGGCCCGAACGCGCTGCGTTTTCCCTGAGCGGCCTCAGACGTCCAGCTGGTCGGCGACCGCCCGCAGCAGGCCGGCGATCTTCTTGCCGGAGGTCCGCTCGGGATAGCGGCCCCGCTCCAGCATCGGGGTGATGTTCTCCAGCAGGGTCGTGAGGTCCTGGACGATCGAGGCGAGTTCGTCCGGCTTCTTGCGCGTCGCGGCGGCGACCGAGGGGGTCGGGTCCAGAATCGTCAGGGACAGTGCCTGGTCGCCGCGCTGTCCGGCGACCACGCCGAACTCCACTCGCTGACCGGGCTTGAGCGTCTCGACTCCGGCGGGGAGGACCGAGGAATGGACGAAGACGTCACCGCCGTCGTCGCGGGAGAGAAAGCCGAAGCCCTTCTCGCTGTTGAACCACTTGACCTTGCCGGTAGGCACGTCTGTCCTCGTCCTCGTACTCGTCGGAAAACTGCTTCTGGAAACGGCTCTTGATAGCACTCGGGCGGGCCGCACGGACCCGCCGGTACCAAGGCTAATGCTCTTCAGGCCGGTGACAAGACGTCACCGGGTTGTTCCTTCGGGCTGGGAACTACCCTGGTCCGGTGCCTGACAAAACCCAAACGAATTCCGCCGCGCCCGGTGACCGTCTGGTCCGTGCCGGTGCCATCGTCTTCTTCATCGGTGCCGTGGCCACACTGGTCACGGTCGCCCCGCTGTTCCTAGGGACGACGCCCTTTCCGACGTACATGTTCGGATTGAGCATGCTCATGGCGGTCGGTTTCCTGATGGCCGGCGCGGGAGTACTGCGTTCCGTGGCGGCCGGCCGGCGTCAGGCGCGCGCGGGGCGGTAGTCCGAAAGCCACCCGGGGAATTCGGTCAGGTCCCCGAGGACGACGTCCGCGCCCGCCGCGCGCAGCTCCTCCGGGGAGCAGGGGCCGGTGGCCACCGCCACGGACAGCGCGCCGGCCGTCCGGGCACCGCGTACGTCTCCGACGTGGTCGCCGACGTAGACGGCCGCGTCGTGCTCACGCAGCGCCTCCGCCTTCTGCTCGGCCCACAGATCACCGATCACCGCGTCGGGCTCTATGCCAAGGTGGGCGAGGTGCAGCTTGGCGTTGGGCTCGTACTTGGCGGTGACGACTATCGCGCGCCCGCCGGCCTCCCGTACGGCCGCGATGGCCTCGGCGGCGCCGGTCATCGCCGGGGTCGCGGCGATGGCGATCGACGGATACATCTCCCGGTACAGATCGGCCACGTCCCCGACCTCCTCGGCCGGGAACCAGTTGATCAGCTCCTCGGCCAGCGGCGGCCCGAGCCGCGTGACCGCCAGATCGGCGTCGACGTACGTGCCCGTCCGCTCGGACAGCGCCTGGTAGCAGGCGCGGATGCCGGGGCGGGAGTCGATGAGGGTCATGTCCAGGTCGAAACCGACGGTGAGTGCCATATGGGCCATTGTGCCCAGGGCGTATGGCCGGCAGGCGTCCCGGGGGTGCTCAGGATGTGGGCTACTTCTGCCGCTGGGAGCGCCACACCAGGAACAGCGCCGACGCCACCGCCGCGCCCCGGACCACCCAGGGCCAGGTCTCGGAGACCGCGTCGTTCATATGGCCCTCGGCGATCGGAGTGCCCCAGCGGCCGTTCATCCTGCCCCAGAGCCACACCAGGCCCGCTGTGACGGCGAGCCCGGGCAGGACCATGACGGCCCACTTCGTCTCCGCCTGGGTCAGCCGGCGCGAGGCGTAGGCGATGAG
Source organism: Streptomyces sp. NPDC055506 (assembly GCF_053643595.1). NCBI lineage: Bacteria > Bacillati > Actinomycetota > Actinomycetes > Kitasatosporales > Streptomycetaceae > Streptomyces > Streptomyces sp. NPDC055506. The sequence goes on from NZ_JBSHKH010000002.1 coordinate 117,334, forward strand.
CCAGCCGAGGAGGAGCACGAACCAGTTGCCGAGCACGGCGCCCGCGACGAGCAGCCCCGCGGCGGCGAGGAGCAGCGGGTTGCTCCAGCTGCCGGAGGGCAGCCGGGGGAGGCGGCGACGGCTGCCGGTCTCCGCCGCTTCCTCCACGGCCTCGACGGCCGGCTCGGCCTCCTCCTCCGTCAGCGTCTCCTTCGCCGGCTTCCTCGGCTGCGGCGGCTTCAGCAGGTCCGGCAGTTCCACGCCGCCCACGAAGCCCGGCACCTCCTCGCCCACGCCGAACGGGCTGCTGTCCACGCGCCACCAGTCGGGCTGTACGACGCTGTCCCCGAGCTCGTGCCCGGCGGCCAGGTGCGGCGGGGCCGGGCCCTCGGAGGGCGCCGGGTGGGGCTCATCGGCGGGCCGGGCCGGACGGGGCCGGGGAACGACGCGCCGCAGCACCCCCTTCGCCCGCTCCTCCGGCTCGGTGTCGCGCTGCACGGGGACGGAAGGGGGAGCGGGGGCGGTGCTCCGCGGCGCACCGCCGGTGCCTTCCGCTGCCGCCGCCACGACCTCGTCGGGGCTGCCCATGCGGGTCAGGATGCGGCGGACGGCGGCGGGCGAGTCGACGGTGGCCTTCGCGCGGCGCCGGTCGATCTCGTCGCGCAGGCCGGCGACCAGGCGCATCCGGGTGGCCGACGACAACTGCCGCTGCTGGGCCACGTCGCCGACCCGGCTCAGATACTCGTAAACGACCTGGTCGCTCTCAATCCCCACGAAGTCCCCTCCGGGGCGGGTGCGTTGGCTGACGCCGTCGGACGACGGTATCGCGAGTACCGGCAGGTCGGCCAAGAGGCCCGTCCGGCGATCGGGCCCGAGGTGGCCCGCAGTCGGCCCGGCCGCCCTGGGCGACCCGCTACCGTGGACCGGATGAGCACCGAGGACAGGCCCCCGGCCCCCCGCTCGCTCGCGGAAGCGCTCCGCGCGCGGGGCGATGCCGCGCTGGGCGCGCTTCTGCGCAGCCGCCCGGACCTCATCACTCCCGTGCCGACCGACCTCACTCAGCTCGCGACCCGGGCCGGCACCCGTGCCTCGGTCGTGCGCGCCCTGGAGCGGCTGGACCGGTTCGCGCTGCAGACGGCGGAGGCGCTGGCCGTGGCGGCGGACCCGGCGACCTACGACGAACTGCTCGGGCTCACCGCCGGGGACGACGCCGACCCGGCCGTCGTCGCCGCGCTGCCGCACGCCCTGGACACCCTGCGCGAGCAGGCCCTGGTCTGGGGCGGCGACGACCGGCTGCGGCTGGTCCGTACGGCACGAGAACTGCTGGCTCCCGCGCCGCAGCACCCCTCGCCGACCGGTCTCGGCCCCACCGTCCAGGAGGCCACCGCCGGGATGTCCCCGGGGCGGATCCAGGAGATCGTCACGGCCGCCGGACTGGCCTCGACCCATGACTCGGTCTCCGCGGTGACCGCCCTCACCGGCCTGTTCACGGACCGGGCCAGGATGACCGCGCTGCTCGACGGCGCCCCGGCCGACTCCCTGGACGTGCTGGAACGCCTGGTGTGGGGGCCGCCGTACGGGCAGGTCACCCCGGACCCGGCGCCGCGGCTGCGCTGGCTGCTGGACCGGGGACTGCTGCTGCCGACGGCGCCGGGGACGGTCGTCCTGCCGCGCGAGGTCGCCCTGCACCTGCGGCGGGGGCTGGCGCACCGGACGCCGGAGCCTCTGCCGCCGGTGGTCGAGGCCGCGGCCGTACATCGTCCACAGGTTGTGGACAGTACGGCGGCCGGGCAGGCGTACACCGCGCTGGCGACCGTCGAGGAGCTGCTGAAGGACTGGGACGAGGGCGGGCCCGCGGTGCTGCGGGCCGGTGGGCTGAGCGTGCGGGACCTGAAGCGGACCGCCGTCGCCCTCGACGCGCCGGAGCCGGTCGCCGCGTTCTGGGTGGAACTGGCCTACGCGGCGGGCCTGATCGCCTCGGACGGGGAGGCCGACGAGCGGTACGCGGCGACCCCGGCCTACGACGAGTGGCTTCAGGCGCCCCCCGCCGAGCGCTGGTCGCGGCTGGCCACGGCCTGGCTCGCGGCGACGAGGACGGCCGGTCTGGTGGGCGGGCGGGACGCGAAGGACCGTACGTTGTCGGCGCTCGGGCCGGGCCTGGACCGCTCGGCGGCGCCCGAGGTACGGCACCGGGTGCTGGCGCTGCTGGCCGGGCTCCCGGAGGGGGCCGCTCCGGACGCCGGGTCGGTGCTCGCCCGGCTGCGCTGGGAGCGCCCCCTGCGCGGCGCACAGCGCGAGGACGACCCGCGCACCCGCCTCGCCCAGTGGGCGCTGTCCGAGGCGGAGCTGCTGGGCGTCACCGGCCGGGGCGCGTTGTCGGCTCACGGCCGGGCCCTGCTGGGACCGGCGGCGGCCGTGAAGCACCCCGAGGCGGAGCCCTCCGGATCGGCGGGTCCGGGAGACAAGCTGCCCGTCCATCACCACCACCATCGCCCCGCCCCGGTCGCTCCCCTCTCCCCCGCCGAACAGGCCGTCGCCTCCGCCGCGGCGGCCCGGCTCCTCACGCCCCAGCTGCCCGAGCCGCTGGACCATGTGCTGCTCCAGGCCGACCTGACGGCGGTGGCGCCCGGGCCGCTGCGGCGCCCGCTCGCCGACATGCTCGGGGTGCTGGCGGACGTCGAGTCCAAGGGCGGGGCCACCGTCTACCGGTTCACGCCCGGCTCGGTGCGGCGCGCGCTCGACGCCGGGCAGGCCGCCTCCGACCTGCACGCCTTCCTGGCCGCGCACTCCCGTACGCCGGTGCCGCAGCCGCTCGCCTACCTGATCGACGACGTGGCCCGCCGGCACGGCCAGCTGCGTGTCGGAGCGGCCTCGGCGTATGTGCGCTGCGACGACGACGCGGTGCTCAACGAGATCCTCGCCGACAAGCGGGCCGCGGGGCTGGGCCTGCGCCGGCTCGCCCCGACCGTGCTGGCCGCGCAGGCCGACCCCGCGGGGCTCCTCGAAGGGCTGCGGTCGATGGGGTTCGCGCCGGCCGCCGAGTCCGCCGAGGGCGATGTGCTGATCACCCGCGCCCTCGCGCACCGCACCCCGCCCCGTACGGCGCCCGAGCCCGTGCCGGACGGCCCGCCGGTCCCCGACGACATCCTGCTCGCGGCGGCGCTGCGCGCCATCCGGGCCGGCGACCTGGCCTCCACCACCCCGCGCAAGCCCGGCGCCGCTCCGGCGGTCAACGGCGAGCTGCCCCGCACCGGTTCCGCCGAGACCCTCGCCACCGTGCAGGCCGCCGTCCTGACCGGCGAGGCCCTGTGGATCGGCTACGTCAACGCCGAGGGCACCGCCAGCCAGCGGGTCATCGCGCCCATCCGCGTCGAGGGCGGCTTCGTCACGGCGTACGACCACACCGCGGACGAGGTCCGTACGTATCCGCTGCACCGGATCACCGGGGTCGCGGAGCTGGCGGACGACTCCGGCTGACCCGTCCCGGGCAGGGGCGCTTCTCACCCGTTCGGGTGCACGCCGCCGTTCATGCACGCCACGCCGGGGATGTCCCACCCTCGGGCGACCTTGCCGGGCGTGCCGCATCACGCGCTGGGCCCGGGGGCAGCCACCGGGTGTTCCTGTGAGCACCGTCGAAAGGAAGTCCCAGCATGCGCGCTGTCCGTCGAGTCACCGCCGTCCTGGCCACCGCCGCCCTGATGATGTTCGGTGGTCTCGCCACCCCGGCCGCGGCGGTCGGCATCGATGTCGCCGGCCTCGTCATCGAGACGCCGCAGATCTGATCCGTCTCCGCGCACCCGTCGGGGCCGGCCCCGCGTTCCGGGCCGGCCCGGGGTGTGGTGTCCCGCACCGCTCAGCCCGTGAAAGGCCCTGCCGCCATGCGTGAAAAGCTTCCCGCCGTCGTACTCACCGCCGCCGCCCTCGTGGGCGTGTTCGCGCCCTCGGCCGCGGCGGCGCCGCCCGCGCTGCCGCTGCCCATCCCGGCGGCCCACGCCGAATCCCTGGTGGGCGAAGGCGTCTCCGTCGAGGGCCCGCTGGTCAACACCATCAGTCTGTCCACGCTGCGGTAGCGCGGCGCGTCCGGTAACTGTCGCCCTCCAGCCGGACCACCTCGGCGTGATGGGCGAGGCGGTCCGCCATCGCGGGCGCGGAGGTACCGAACACCTCGTCCCAGCGGCCGAGCGGGCGGTCGCTGGTCACGATCAGCGAGCCACGCTCGTAGCGGTGCGCGACCAGCCGGAAGAACAGGGCGGCGGTGGCCCCGTCGAAGGGCGTGTAGCCGATCTCGTCGACGATCAGGAGGGGGTGTTCGTCGAGGGCGGCCAGCTCCGCTTCGAGCCGGCCGGCGGCCCTGGCGTCGCTCAGCCGGGCGGCCCATTCGGCGGCGGTCGCGAACAGCACCCGGTGCCCGGCCTGGCAGGCCCGCACGCCCAGGGCGACCGCCAGGTGCGTCTTGCCGGTGCCGGTCGGGCCGACGAAGACCACGTTGCGCCGGGCGGCGACGAAGTCCGCCTTGCCGAGCCGGGCCACGGTCTCCCGGTCGAAGCCCCGGGGGTGCTGCTGGTCGAAGTCCTCCAGGTGCTTGCGGGCCGGGAAGCCGGCCGCGCGGATCCGGGCCTCGGCGTCGGCGTCCTGCTCCGGCCCGGTCACCGGCTCGGGCTCCGGCCGCCGGGGCGAGGGCAGCGTGACCGCCGGGGTGTCCTCTTCCGGCAGCGGGAGCACGGCCTGCGGGTGCCCGGCCGGTGCACGGTCGGCGTGCCCGCGATCGGCGTGCCCGCGATCGGTGTGTGCGCGATCGGTCTGCGCGGCCATCGGGCCCGACATGTACGCGAGGATCGCCGCCGAGGCGATGAACGCCATGTGGATCACCGTGCCCCACAGCAGGGCGTGGCGGGAGGTGTGGTGGACGTCCACGAACATCTGGAGCAGATGCACGGAGGAGATGCCCACGATCGCGGTGGCGAGCTTGACCTTCAGTACGTTGGAGTTGACGTGCGAGAGCCATTCCGGCTGGTCGCGGTGGCCCTGGAGGCCGATGCGCGAGACGAAGGTCTCGTAGCCCCCGACGATCACCATGATCAGCAGATTGGCGATCATGACGACGTCGACGAGCTTGAGAACGGCGAGCATCACATACGTCTCGGTGGCGTGCCCGCTCACGCACATGAGGATTAAGGTCCAGAGTTCCTTGAAGAACTTGTAGACGTAGACGCCCTGGGCGGCCACCAGCCCGAAGTACAGCGGGGCCTGGAGCCAGCGGGTGGCGAACAGGGCGTATCCGAGCGTGGTCGTCGGCGTATTCTGCACGGTTCGCCATTCTTCGGGGACACCGTGGAAAAACTGAATTCACACCACACGTTGGGATGAAAAGGCATTCTGTAGGACCGGCGTCGTTCCAGCAGCGCAGATCACACCCTCGGGGGGCGTCGATCAGGCACACTGGACGTTTGGCCGCAGAAAGGGTGCCGCGCGTGAATGGTCCGCTGATCGTCCAGTCCGACAAGACCCTGCTCCTGGAAGTCGACCACGAGCGGGCCGACGACTGCCGTCGCGTCATCGCCCCCTTCGCCGAGCTGGAGCGGGCGCCGGAGCACATCCACACCTACCGGGTGACCCCGCTGGGCCTGTGGAACGCGCGCGCGGCGGGCCATGACGCCGAGCAGGTCGTGGACGCGCTGGTGGAGTACAGCCGCTATCCGGTGCCGCACGCGCTGCTCGTCGACATCGCCGAGACGATGGACCGCTACGGTCGGCTCACCTTGTCCAAGCACCCGGCGCACGGCCTGGTCCTGACGACCACCGACCGGCCGGTGCTGGAGGAGATCCTGCGGTCGAAGCGGATCACCCCGCTGGTCGGCGCCCGGATCGACCCGGACACGGTCGCCGTGCACCCATCGGAGCGCGGGCAGATCAAGCAGACCCTGCTGAAGCTGGGTTGGCCGGCCGAGGACCTCGCCGGGTACGTCGACGGCGAGGCGCACCCGATCGAGCTGGCCGAGGACGGCTGGGCGCTCCGGCCGTACCAGAAGCAGGCCGTCGAGAACTTCTGGCACGGCGGCTCCGGCGTCGTCGTGCTGCCCTGTGGTGCCGGGAAGACCCTGGTCGGGGCCGGTTCGATGGCGCAGGCGAAGTCGACGACGCTGATCCTCGTCACGAACACGGTCTCCGCGCGGCAGTGGAAGCACGAGCTGGTGAAGCGGACATCGCTCACCGAGGACGAGATCGGCGAGTACAGCGGGACGAAGAAGGAGATCCGGCCCGTCACGATCGCCACGTACCAGGTGCTGACGACCAAGCGGAAGGGCGTCTATCCGCACCTGGAGCTGTTCGACTCGCGGGACTGGGGCCTGGTCGTCTACGACGAGGTGCATCTGCTGCCGGCGCCCGTCTTCAAGTTCACGGCGGATCTGCAGGCGCGGCGGCGGCTCGGCCTGACGGCCACCCTGGTCCGCGAGGACGGCCGTGAATCGGACGTGTTCTCCCTGATCGGGCCCAAGCGGTTCGACGCTCCGTGGAAGGAGATCGAGGCGCAGGGCTATATCGCGCCCGCCGACTGCGTCGAGGTGCGGGTCAATCTGACGGACTCCGAGCGGCTCGCGTACGCCACGGCCGAGACGGAGGAGAAGTACCGCTTCTGCGCCACGACGGCGACCAAGCGGAAGGTCACGGAGGCGATCGTCCGCCGCTTCGCCGGGCAGCAGATCCTGGTGATCGGCCAGTACATCGACCAGCTCGACGAGCTGGGTGAGCACCTCGGGGCGCCCGTGATCAAGGGCGAGACGTCGAACGCGCAGCGCGAGAAGCTCTTCGACGCCTTCCGCGAGGGCGAGATCAGCGTGCTGGTGGTCTCCAAGGTCGCGAACTTCTCGATCGACCTGCCGGAGGCGACGGTCGCGATCCAGGTGTCGGGCACCTTCGGCTCCCGCCAGGAGGAGGCCCAGCGTCTCGGCCGTGTGCTCCGCCCCAAGTCGGACGGCCACCAGGCCCACTTCTACTCCGTGGTCGCCCGGGACACCATCGACCAGGACTTCGCGGCCCACCGGCAGCGCTTCCTGGCGGAGCAGGGGTACGCGTACCGGATCGTCGACGCGGACGAGCTGCTGGCGGACAGCTGAGAACGGCGGGTCCGCAGGCTCACTTGTGGCGGACCACGCCGACCTCCTCGCCGTACTGTCCGAGGATGATCACGTCGAAGGCGGCGCCCGCGAAGACCTTGACGGCGCGCAGGGCGTCGCCGAGGCGGTGGCGGTGGCTGCCGGTCACGGCGGTGGCACCCGGCGGCCGGCCCGGTGCGGGGGCAGGGGAAAGGGTTGCTGCGCTCATGTCTCCATGGTGCGGTTTCGCCCGTAAAGCCCGCGTCGGTCCAGGGACCGATCCTGCGTCGTCCGCTCGTATGACCTCGTGGGACAACAACCCTTGAGGGTCACCGGAAAACCGTTGGCGGCCGCCTCCCCCGCTCCTCTAAGATCTCCGCTTCTTGCCCGCCTCCCTCACGGAGTGCCGCCGACCGGACGGAAACCGGCCGGCATCTCACCGCCATCTCTTCAGCAGGTCCTCCGGAGGCACCCCCTTGTCCACGCCCGTCGACGACCCGCTCTCCCGTGAGCGCTCCCACCTCTCCGCGTCCCGTTCCGCCCTGCGTGCCATGCGCGAGGACGTCGAGGCCCTCGACATCACCGACGTCACCGCGAACTGGGTCAACGCCGAGGTGCTGGCCCACCAGATCGAGGAGCGCATCAAGGCCCTGGCCGACCTCAGCGACACCCCGCTGTTCTTCGGCCGGCTCGACTATCTGCACACCCCGGGCGCCGAGCAGGCCGAAGGGGCGGACGGGGAACGCTTCTACATCGGGCGGCGGCATGTGCACGACGCCGACGGCGACCCGATGGTGATCGACTGGCGCGCACCGGTCTCGCAGCCGTTCTACCGGGCCACCAAGAAGGACCCGCAGGACATCGCGCTGCGCCGACGCTTCGGCTACACGGGCGGCGACCTCACGGCGTACGAGGACGAGCACCTCTCGGACCCGGCCGAGGCGGCGAAGACCAGCAGACTGCTCCAGCAGGAGATCGAGCGGCCGCGTGTCGGCCCGATGCGGGACATCGTCGCGACGATCCAGCCCGAGCAGGACGAGATCGTGCGCTCCGGCCTCTCCGGCTCGGTGTGCGTGCAGGGCGGCCCGGGCACCGGGAAGACCGCCGTCGGCCTGCACCGGGTCGCCTACCTCCTCTACGCCCACCGCGAGCGCCTCGCCCGCACCGGCACCCTGGTCATCGGACCCAACCGGTCCTTCCTGCACTACATCGAGCAGGTCCTGCCCGCGCTGGGCGAGTTGACCGTCCGGCAGGCCACCGTCGAGGACCTGGTGGCGCACGTCGAGATCAAGGGCACGGACGACGCGACGGCCGCGGTCGTCAAGGGCGACGCCCGCATGGCCCAGGTGCTGCGCAGGGCCCTGTACGCACACGTCACCCTGCCCACCGAGCCGGTCGTGGTGGTACGCGGCTCCCGCCGGTGGCGTGTTCCGCAGTACGAACTGGAGGACATCGTCCGCGAGTTGCTCGACCGCGACATCCGCTACGGTGCCGCCCGCGAGGCCCTGCCGCAGCGCATCGCGCACGCCGTGCTGGTGCAGATGGAGCGCTCGGGCGAGGCGCCGGACGACCGGGTGCAGGACGCGGTGGCCCGCAACAGCGCGGTCAAGGCGGCCGTGAAGTCGGTGTGGCCCGCCGTCGATCCGGCGAAGCTGGTGCTGCGCCTGCTGTCGGACGCGGACTTCCTCGCCGAGCACGCGGCGGGGATCCTCGGCGAGGAGGAGCAGAAGGCGATCCTGTGGGCGCGACCGGCGCGCAGCGTCAAGTCCGCCAAGTGGGCGGCGGCCGACGCCGTCCTCGTCGACGAGGCCACCGACCTGATCCAGCGGACGCACTCTCTCGGGCATGTCGTCCTCGACGAGGCGCAGGACCTCTCCCCCATGCAGTACCGGGCGGTCGGCCGCCGCTGCACCACCGGCAGCGCGACCGTCCTCGGCGACCTGGCGCAGGGCACCACGCCCTGGGCGACCCGCGGCTGGCAGGAGGCGCTGACCCACCTGGGCAAGCGGGACGCGGTGGTGGAGGAGCTGACGGCGGGCTTCCGTGTGCCGACGGACGTCATCACCTACGCCTCCCGGCTGCTGCCGCACATCGCCCCGGGTCTCACCCCGGTCGTGTCGATCCGCGAGAACCCCGGCCACTTCGAGGTCCGGGCGGCCCCCGCGACCACCGATGTGGTCGAGGCCTGCCGCGAACTGCTGCGCAACGAGGGCTCGACCGGTTTGATCGCGGCGGACGCCCGGATCCCGGAGCTGGCACGCGCCCTGGCTGAGGCCGGGATCCCGTACCTCGGCCCGGGCGAGGAGACCACGCGGGAGACCCGCCTGACCCTGGTCCCGGCCTCACTCGCCAAGGGTCTGGAGTACGACTACGTGGTCCTGGACGAGCCGCGGGCCGTGGTCGACGGCGAGCCGGACGAACGGACGGGGCTGCGGCGCCTGTACGTGGCGCTGACGCGAGCGGTGTCGGGGCTGATCGTCACGCACGCGGCACCGCTGCCGCCACAACTGGCGTGACCGCTCAGGTCGCGACGTAGCCCCCGTCGGCGGCGAGCACCGCGCCGGTGATGTAGCTGGCCTTGTCGGAGGCCAGGAACGCCACGGCCTCGGCGATCTCCTCGGGCTCGCCGGCGCGGGTGAGCGGAGTGTTCCGGCTGAACTCGTCGAACATCTCGCCCACCGTCTCGACGGCCATGTCGGTGCGGATCGGGCCGGGCGCCACGGAGTTGACGCGAACGCCCGCCGCGCCGAACTCGACGGCCCACGACCGGGTCAGCGCGTCCATCGCGGCCTTGGAGGCGTTGTAGACGGAGCCGACCGGGGTGCCGACCTGCCCGGCGACCGACGAGACGTTGACGATCACGCCCTTCTTCTTGGCCACCATGGCCGGCACGAGCGCGGCCGTCAGGAAGTAGGTCGCACGGACATTGATGTCGAACACCTGCTGGTAGCTGTCGAGGGGCTGCTCGATCGTCGTAGAGAACGGGAAGATGCCCGCGTTGTTCACGAGCACGTCCACTTCGCCGACCTCCTCGGCGAGCCTGCGGACGTCGTCGATGTCGGCGACGTCCGCGACGACGAAGTGGCCCGTCCCGCCCGCCCGCTCGATCAGCTCGACGGTCTCCTTGCCGAGCTCGGCCCTGCGCCCGGTCACATAGACGGTGGCACCCGCCTCCGCGAGCTTGACCGCGATCGCGCGGCCGATGCCCGACGTGGCGCCGGTGACGAGTGCCTTCTTGCCCTGAAGTTCCTTGGTTGTCATGTCTGCCAACCTGGCCGCGCCGGATCGTCAGCGCATAATTTCCGCATATACGGCCTGGTCAGGTACGGCCCGGTCAGGTACGGCGCGGCCAGGTACGGCCCGGCCAGGTCGCGAGGAGGCCGCCGTGCGCAGCCTGAAGCAGAGGCGCACGAACCGCGGCAGCCGGTAGCGGCCGAGTACGAGCGGCTCGATCAGGTGCACGCCCGCGAGCGCCTCCAGCACCAGTTCGATCTCGCCGGGGTCGGCCCCGGACATCTCCGCCGCCTCCTGACTGTCGATCACCTCGGCGTCCTGGCGCGCGAAGCACGTGAGCATGTGCCGTTCCGGATCGCTCAGCTGCTTCTCGGCCGCGATCAACGGGGCCATCATCGCGGCGCAGTCGGGCGGGATCACATCGGCGAGCCTGCTTTCCCGCTCCATCTGCCGCAAGACCATCTCGATCGTCCAGTGCGGACGCGCGCTGAGCTTGCCGCCGACCACCCTGATCGGGTGCGGCAGTCGCGAAAGGCGTTCCAGCAGCACCCCGGCCTGCTCGGGTTCCGCGTCCACGCGTGCCGGGTCGACGGCCTTGCGCAAGAACTCCCGCGCCTCCCGCTCGGTCAGCCCGGCGATCTTCAGCCAGGTCACTCCCGGCAGCTCGTGCAACCGGCGGACACTCGTCAGAATCATCGCCGAGCCGGGCGTTTCGAGATCGCGCACGGCCGCCGCGTCCGGCACGTCGTCGACCACGACCAGGAACCGCTTGCCGCGCGCCTTCTCCCGCCACAGCGCGGCCTTGTCGCCGACGGGGTTCTCCACGCCGACCGCGCGCAACAGCTCGCCCGCGACGTCCCTGCCCCTGACGAAGATCTGCCCGTCCGGGAAGCGTCCCTTGACGAGGTGGCCGATCCGGGTGGCCAGCGCGGTCTTGCCGCTGCCCCGCATACCGGTGATGCCCACGGTGCCCGGCAACGTCCGGAGTGCCTGCGCGATCTCCTCGGCGCGGCCGGTGAAGTCGACCAGATCCGGCACCAGCTGCTCCGGCCTGCGCGGCAGGGTGAGGTGGCCGTTGAGGATCTGCGCGTGGACCTCGCGCAGCTCCGGCCCCGGTTCGAGACCGAACTCCTCGATGAGGAGTGCGCGCACCTGGTGGAAGTGGTCGAGTGCCTCGCCCTGCCTGCCCGCCAGATAGAGCGCGCGCATCAGGAGGGCGCGCGGTCGTTCCCGGAGCGGGAAGGCGGCGACGTGCTTCTGCAGCTCCAGCACGTCCGGCTCACGTTCGAGGCAGTCCTCCCGCGCCTTGAGCCGGTGGTCGCCGAGCCGCACCCGTTGCGCGTCGAAGTAGGCACTCCGGAGGCCTTCCAGGGGCTCACCGCGGCAGTCGTCGACGATCTCCGCGCGGACCGTGTACCCGCCGTCCCTGGACTTCAGGTTCAGCTCCGGAAGCGTCTTGCGGATCTTGTAGACGTACGTCCGCAGTGCCATCACGGCGCTCGGCGTCGGGTCGTCCCAGATCATGCCGATCAACTGGTCGTTGCTCAGCCGGATGCCGTTGTTCAGCAGCAACGCCGCCAGCACCGCCCGCTGCTGGCGCGGCCCCAGTCCGACCTCCTCTTCGTCGCGCCAGGCTCGTACCGGACCCATCAGTGAGAAGCGAAGGCTCATGCAACGGCACAACGCGCGGGCACATCCCGTGCTTCCCCCTGTGAAGCGGGTGAGTTCGAACGACGCTTCGGGGTCACGCGGGGGCGGCGTCCAGGGCGGTCCGCCACCGCGCGACGGCCGCCGCCGACACGGGCTCCTCCCAGCCGTCCGGCCGGGCCGCCCCGCCGATGTGGAAGCCGTCGACCCCGGCGGCCCGCAGGCCCGGTACGTGGTCCAGCCGCAGCCCGCCGCCCACCAGCAGGTGCTGCTCGTACCCCGGCTCTCCTCGACGGGCCGCCTCCGCGAGCAGCACGGGAAGCCCCTCGTCGACCCCCTCGGCCGACCCTGCGGTGAGATACGTGTCGAGCCCGGGCATCCCGTCCAGCTGCTTGCGCAGGGCGTCCCGGTCGGCGGCCCGGTCGATCGCCCGGTGGAAGGTCCAGGGGCAGCCGTCCAGCACCGCGACGACCCGCTCCACCGCCGCCAGGTCCACGCCGCCGTCCGCGTCGAGGAACCCGAGCACGAACTCCTCGGCCCCGGCCTCCCGCAGCTCGCCCGCCACCCGGACCAGCCGGTCGGCGTCCCCCGCAGCGAAACCGTCCGCGAGCCGGAGCATCACCCGCAGCGAGAGGTCGACGGCCCGGCGGATCCCGGCGACGGTGCCGGCCGACGGGGTGAGCCCGTCGGCCGCCATGTCGGTGACCAGCTCGAGACGGTCCGCGCCTCCCGCCTGGGCGGCGACCGCGTCCTCGACGCCGAGGGCGATCACCTCCAGGACTGCACGCTTGCTCATGGGGCCCCTTCGTCGGCATGGAATCGGCGATCGGCGACAGGTCTAGTCCAATCAAAGACTACGCTGCCCAGTCCCGCCGCCTCCCACGCCCCTGTGAGGCGCCTCAGCCGAAGATGTTCAGCTCCTTGGCCTCCACCCCGGCCAGCTCGTACGCCGCCTCACCGACCGGACGCCCCGCGTACAGCCGTACCAGGGTCGGCCCGTCCCCGATGAAACGCCCCGGGGGCCGCTCCCCGTCGCTCCCGCCCAGCCGCAGCGGCTCGTCCAGATCGTCGAGGTCGGCGTGCAGCGGCACATGCCCCCGCTCGTGGGTGAGCCGGGCGAGCAGCGCGAGCGCGTCCGGCAGCCCGGCCCCGCCGTACGCGCCCGGCTCCCCGAGGGCCTCGCGAACGTCCCCGGCGTGCACCCACTCGCCGAGCGCGAGACCGTCCAGCTTCCCGTCCGCCCCGGCGATGCGGGGCCCGGCCTCGCTCATCCCGCGCTCCAGCTCGTCGACGAGTTGGCCGATGCTCCAGCCCTCCCGTTCGGCGATGTCCCGGTCGTTCGACTCGGGCGAGAACACGCCCTCCTCGAACCGGCCCTCCGCCACCCGCGTCAGGGCGGACGAGCAGTGCGCCAGCACGTCCCGCACCGTCCAGCCCGGACACGCGGCCACGGGCCGTGCGAAGTCCTCCTCGGCCCTGCCCCGCAGCAGCGGGATCAGCGCGTCACGCTCGATCGTGAGCAGCCGCCCGGGCTGCTCGGGGTCCCGTACGTCGTGCACATCAGCAGGAGTCGTCATGGCACCCACGCTAGGTGGGACATCGGTGAAGGGCGAGAACCCGGCACGGTCCTCGACAGCCTGGCCCCGACCGGCCGTTGCGCCCCGCCCGTGCGGCCGTGCGCCGTTGAGCACCGGGCGTTTCTGTGGTGTCGTACGGTCCTCACCGAGGGGGAGCAGGGGGCTCGCGAGGATGGACCCGTTACCGGAGTGGGGAGCCGCCGCCGCGTCGCAGGTGACGTTGGGGGGATTGCTGTCGGTGGTCGGCTCCGGGGCACTGGAGTTGCACGTGGCGCCGGGTGGGCTCGAGGTGCCCGTCGTCGGTGTCACCGTGCTCGATGCGCTGGAGCCCGGCGTCCGGCCGCGCGAACTGCTTCTCGCCGTCGGTGTCGACGCACGGGCGGCCCACGCCGTGGACGTGGTACGGCGGGCCGGAGAGGGCGGCGCCGCCGGGGTGATCTTCGGCCCGGGCACGGTGGAGGGGACCGTCCCCGCACTCCGTAAGACGGCCGAGGAAGCCGGCACGGCTGTGCTGTTCCGTACGTCCTGGTGCTCCTGGGACCAGTTGGTGGGCGTCCTGCGGGCCGGTCTCGCCTCGGCGGGACTTCCCCCCGGTCTCACCGCGCGGGGCGTGCCCCTCGGTGATCTCAACGGGCTGGCGGACGCGGTGGCCACGCTGGTCGGGGGTGCCGTGACGATCGAGGACATGGAGTCCCAGGTGCTGGCCTACTCCTCCGCCGACACCGAGGAGGACGTGGACGAGCTGCGGCGGCTGACGATCCTCGGGCGCCGGGTCCCGGCGTGGCGGGTCGACGCGATGCGGGAGGCCGGGTTCTTCCGAGCGCTGTGGGCGAGAAGCGATGTCCTGCACCGGCCGGCTCGCGGGGCGGATCCCGAGCGGCTGGTGGGGGCCGTGCGGGCGGGCGGCGAGGTGCTGGGGTCCATCTGGGTGGCGGCGGTCGCGGGCCGTCCCCTCGCCCCGAACGCCTCCGAGGCGCTGCGCGCGGCGACCCGGGCGGCGGCTCCGCATCTGCTGCACCACCGTACGCGCGGTGCGGACACCCGTCTGGTGGAGGACGCGGCGCGGGCGGTGCTGGAAGGGCGTGGGCCCGTGGCGGTGCTGGCCGAGCGGGCCTCGCTGCCGGAGACCGGGAACTGTGCCGTCCTCGCCGTACACGCCGGAACCCACAAGGGAAACGCCGAGGCGTCACGGCTGCACGACGTACTGGCGCTGCTCTGTTCCGCGCACGGCTACCGAGCCGTCGTCGTGCGCGTGAACGGAGCGACGCTGGTGGTGCTGGGCGCGCTGGACCGCGAGCGACGGCGGGCGCAGGAGCAGGTGAGGGAGCTGGGGACGTCGATGGCGGGGCAGGTGTCCGCCACCCTGGGGACGACCGTGCGGGTCGGCCTGGGCGACATGGCCGCGGGGCTGGCGGAGCTGCCGGTGTCCCGCCGGTCGGCCGAGCTGGCCCTCGCCGCGCTGACGACGGCCGGAGGGCCACGTGTGGTCGCCCGTGCCGAGGATGTCGCCGAGACGGTGGGCCTCATGCAGGTCATGGATGCCCTGCGCGCGGTGCCGCTGCCGCCGGGAACCCCGGTGGCGCGGCTGGCGGCGTTCGACGCGGAGCACAGCGGGAGTTGCCTGCTGCGGACACTGCGGGTGTACCTGGACCACTTCGGGGACGTGCCGGCCGCCTCCCGCGCCCTGTCCCTGCATCCCAACAGCCTGCGCTACCGGGTCCGCCGCATCGTCGAGGTCTCCGGGATCGCCCTGGACAGTCCCGACGCCCGGCTCTTCGCCGAGCTCCAGTTGCGGTTGCTCGACCGCGACGCCGACGGTGCCGGCGGC
This sequence comes from Streptomyces sp. NPDC055506, assembly GCF_053643595.1. Lineage (NCBI taxonomy): Bacteria > Bacillati > Actinomycetota > Actinomycetes > Kitasatosporales > Streptomycetaceae > Streptomyces > Streptomyces sp. NPDC055506. Next base: position 132,693 of record NZ_JBSHKH010000002.1, read on the forward strand.
GCCGGTCACTGACCGGCTCGCTTCGGAGTTCTTGGCCGTCCGCACCATGGATCGGCCCGGCCTTCGTCGCCGCGCACCATCGCGCCGGGGCCCGGACCGGACACTGCCCACGGTCCCGGCCCCCGCGCCTGCGCCTCTGCCTTCTCCACGAAGACGTCTCCCCGGGGAGCCGGGCAGCCTGGAAATCAGCCCGGGTCCGCCGGGCGTCCCGCACCAGGCCACCAGGGGAGACACCATGACCGGCCTCACCGACCCCGCCGACCGGCGTGAGCAGATCCTGCGAGCGGCCGTACAGCAGGGACTGCTGGATCCCGACCGGTCCCTGCTGGCCGGGTTCATCGACCTCGACGGCGTCGCGGGGACGGTCGGCAGCCTGCGCACGGCGTTCCCCGGCTCGCTCTCCGCACTGCACGCCTTCGCGGCGAAGGCGAACAGCCTGGTGCCCGTCCTGGCGGAGCTGGAACGCCACGGCATGGGTTGTGAAGTGGCGACGGGTGGCGAACTGGCCCGCGCACTCGCGGCGGGCTTCCCACCGGAGAGGATCGTGTTCGACTCGCCGGTCAAGCACCGTAGGGATCTCGAATGGGCCCTGGACCTGGGCGTCACGATCAATGTGGACAGCTTTCAGGAGCTGGCCCGCATCGACGCGATCCTCGCCGGACTCGCCCCCGTGTCGCAGATCGGCGTACGCGTCAACTCCCAGGTGGGCGGGGGGAGCATCGCCGCGATGAGCACGGCCACGCGGACGTCGAAGTTCGGCATCCCCCTCTCGGACCCGGAAAGCCGCCGGGAACTGCTGCGGGCCTTCCGGGAACGTCCCTGGCTGACCTGGGTGCACACGCACGCCGGATCGCAGGGTTGCCCGCTGGACCTCATGGCCCAGGGGGTGGCGGAGGCCGTCGCCTTCGCGGAGGAGGTCAACCGGTCGGCAGGAGGGCCCCAGGTGACCGGGATCGACATCGGCGGCGGACTGCCCGTCAACTTCGCCGGCGACGAGGTCACCCCCGACTTCGCCACCTACGTCGCGCTGCTGGCCGAGCACGCGCCCGACCTGTTCTCCGGCAGGTACGCGATCGTCACCGAGTTCGGGCGCTCGATCCTCGCGAAGAACGGCTTCCTGGCCGCCTATGTCGAGTACACCAAGACGGCGGGTGGCCGGCCGATCGCCCTCACCCACGCCGGCGTGCAGGTCGCCACCCGGACGGTGTTCGCCCCGGAGTCCTGGCCACTGCGGATCACCGCGCATGACCCGAGTGGCCGGGCGAAGCACGGCAGCCCCGTCCGGCAGGACATCGCCGGCCCCGCATGCTTCTCCGGCGACCTGCTGGCACGCGACCGCGCACTGCCTCGGCTGGAACCGGGCGACATCGTCCTGCTGCCGGACACCGGCGCGTACTACTTCTCGACGCCGTTCCACTACAACAGCCTGCCGGAACCGGCCGTGTACGGCGTACGGGTCGGCGCGGACGACCGGGTCGCCTTCGACCTCTTCCGGCCGGCCCAGGACCCTTACGAGGTGTCGGCCCAGCCGGGCCGGACCACCGTGCCCGCCCCCCGGCCCAGCGGTCTCGTACGTCGCTGACGCCCCGCGAGAGGCAGCGAGGAGCACCCAGGTGGAACACGGAAACCGCACGAAGGGCGACGGGAACGGGCCCTTGCTCAGTCAGCGCGCCGCCGTGGTGTTCCTGCTGGCCGCACTGGTCGGCATCGGTGCCGGCGTCCTGTCGTGCGTGGCCGGCAACGCCTGGCCCCTCGCGGTCAGCGTCGGCGGCGGTGCGAGCGCCATGGCCGTCGTGTTCTTCAACCAGATCATCGACTAGGGCGCGTGTCGAAAGTGGATCTTGATCGTGGGATGATCTTGGTTCATGGCGCGTGGAGATTTGACGGACGAGCAGTGGGCGGTGCTGGAGCCTCTGTTGCCGAGGGGCAAGAAGCTCGGCCGACCGCCGATATGGATCAGGAGGCGGCTGGTTGACGGCATACGCTTCCGGGTCCGTACCGGCATCCCTTGGCGGGACATGCCGCAGGAGTACGGACCCTGGGGCCGGGTGTACGACCTGTTCCGTCGGTGGCAGCGCAACGGCACCTGGCAGCGGATCTTCACAGCCCTGCAGGTCCGGGCCGATGCCAAGGACCTGATCACTTGGGAGATCAACGTTGACTCCACGATCGTCCGTGCCCACCAGCATGCCGCCGGGGCGCGAAAAAAGGGGACCTGCAGAAGGAGTCGCCCGGCGGCGTCTCCACCGAGCAGGGCGACCACGGCCTTGGGCGCTCGCGCGGCGGCCTGACCACGAAGCTGCACCTGGCCGTCGAGCAGGGCCAGAAGCCCATGTCCATCGTGATCACCGCCGGGCAGCGCGGCGACTCCCCGCAGTTCGAGGTCGTCCTGGGGCGCATCAGGGTGCCCCGACTGGGGTCGGGCAGGCCACGCACCCGGCCCATGCGGGTGCGCGCCGACAAGGCCTACGCCTCCCGTAAGACCGCGCCTACCTGCGCAGACGCGGGATCCACTGCACCATCCCGGACAAGGCCGATCACATCCGCAACCGCAAGAAGCTCGGCTCCTGCGGCGGCCGTCCGCCGAAGTTCGACCGGGAGGACTACAAAGCTCGGCACGCGGTTGAGTGCGGCATCAATCGACTCAAAAGGCACCGAGCTGTGGGAACAAGGTACGACAAGCTCGCGGTCCGCTACGAGGCGACCGTCCTCGTAGCGGCGATCAACGAGTGGCTGTGAACAGGGATAGAGGCGTCCCTGGCTCAGGCCCGCGCGCCACCGTCGACCCGGAGGACCGTGCCGGTCACGTAGGAGGAGCGGTCGCTCAGCAGCCAGGCGGCGGCCTGCGCGATCTCCTGCGGGTCGGCCGCGCGGCCCAGCGGGGTGTGCGCCGTGAGCCGCTCTCGGAGACCGGGTGATCCCTCTTCCCAGGTGCTTATCATCTCGGTCGCCGTGTTGCCAGGGGCGATGGCGTTGACGCGGATGCCTTCCGGGCCGTAGGTGACGGCAGCCGACTCGGTGAGGCTGTTGACCGCCCGTTTCATCGCGCCGTAAACGGGCAGCTCGGGGTTGCCCATCAGGCTGCCGACAGATGAGTTGTTGACGATGGCGCCGGTCCCGGCGGTGGTTCGGATGGCGGCGATCTCGGCGACCATGGCCAGCCAGACGCCCTTGAGGTTTACGTCGTAGAGGCGGTCGAAGTCGGCCTCCGGCAGCTGGTGCATCGGGCCGGGCTGCTGGATCGTCGCGCCGTTGTTGAAGGCGATGTCGAGCCTGCCGTAGACGTTCACGGCGCGGTCCACGGCGGCGCGCACGCCGGCCGAGTCGGCCAGGTCGCACACCACGTACTCCGCGGTGCCGCCCGCCGCCCGGATCTCCGCGGTCACCGCCTGCAGCTGGTCCTCCGTCCGGGCCGCGAGAAGCACTCGGGCGCCCTCGCGGGCGAAGAGCCGAGCCGCGGCGGCTCCGATGCCGCGTCCGGCACCGGTGATGAAGGCGACCTTGTTGGCCAGCAGGCCCAGGGCGGCAGGCGTGGTGGATGTGCCGGTGACAGGTGTGTTGTCCATGGCGCCAAGCCTGCGCCCGTCCGCGAAGCGCAACCAGGCACCGGCGGTACCTGGATCCGCGGCCCGGCGCCCCCGCACACTGGAGAGGTGGATCGACGACAACTGGCCGACTTCCTGCGCAGCCGACGCGAGCGGATCACCCCTGCCGAGGTGGGGCTGCCCGCCGGACCGCGCCGCCGCACCCCGGGCCTGCGCCGTGAGGAGGTGGCGCAGCTGGCGCACATCTCGACCGAGTACTACACACGGCTGGAGCAGGCCCGGGCGCCGCACCCGTCGCACGAGGTGCTGGCCGGACTGGCTCGGGCCCTGCGCCTGACGGACGCCGAACGCGACCATCTCCATCACCTGGCCGGCACACCGCCGCTCCCGTCGGCCGGGCCCTCGCGCCAGGTACGGCAGAGCATCCTCGACCTGCTGCACCGACTGCCGCAGGCCGCGGCGACCGTAACGTCCGCGACCTTCGAGGTACTGGCCTGGAACGATCTGGCGGCAGCCCTGATGGAGGACTTCTCCGCCCTGCCCCGACGCGACCGCAACCTCGTGCGCCGTGTCTTTCTTGGCCCGCACACTCAGGGGCAGCGGCTGTACGGAGTGTCGGACGCGGACGCCTTCGCCCGCATCTCGACGCAGCGGCTGCGCGCCGCCGCCGCCCGCTACCCCGACGATCCAGAGGTCGCCGAGCTGGTAGCCGAACTCCTCGACGGAAGCGAAGAGTTCACCCGCCTGTGGCAATCCCACGACGTGTCCGCCGAGCTCACCCTGTGCAAGACCTTCCAGCACCCGCTGGTCGGCCCCGTCACCGTCAACTGCGACGTCCTCGACATCACCGACCGCGACCAGCAGGTCGTGATCTACACCGCGGTCCCAGGTTCGCCCTCCGAAGAGGCGCTACGGCTGCTGTCGGTGATCGGCACACAGCGCATGGACGTCACGCGCTGAGCCACACCGGCCGCACTTCAACGTCCCCTGATGTGGACCGACGCCGGTCAGCATCGCCCGCGCGCTTCTTAGCCCTGCCCTGCACGGCACGGCCCCTGACCAACCACTTTCGACACACGCCCTAGCAGACTCAAGATCTTGGGGTTCCGGCCCCGTCGACGGAGAATGACCCCATGGCCGATCCCGACGCCCTGCGCACCCGCTTCGCCCGCGCCCTGGAAGGAGCCCGGGGCCCGGCCGGCGGCCCCGACCCGGCGCCGTACGCGGACAACCTGCTCACCCGCTGGCAGGAGCCCCAGCGCCGCTATCACACGGTCGCGCACCTCACGGCGGTCCTCGATCACATCGACGTACTGGAGGGGCACGCCCAGGACCCGGACGTGGTGCGGCTGGCCGCCTGGTTCCATGACGCGGTCTACCTGCCCGACCGCTCCGAGAACGAGGAACGCTCCGCCCGCCTCGCCGAACGCGCCCTCGCCGAGGCCGGAGTCCCCGCCGCCAGGACCGCCGAGGTGGCCCGCCTGGTCCGCCTCACCGTCACCCACGACCCCGCCGACGACGACCCCGACGGCCAGGTCCTGTGCGACGCCGACCTGGCGATCCTCGCATCGCCCCCGTCGGCGTACGCGGCGTACACCACGGCCGTCCGCGAGGAGTACCACTTCGTCCCGAACGACGCCTTCCGCACGGGCCGCGCCACGATCCTCCGCCAACTCCTGGCCCTGCCGAGGCTGTTCAGAACCCCGCACGGAGCGAAGGAGTGGGAGGCGACGGCCCGCTACAACCTCACCGCCGAGCTGGAAATGCTGTCGCTCTCCCCCCATGCCCCCTCGTAACCTCCCCACCATGTGGACAACGGGCGCGGAACAGTTGGAGCAGGCCGTCGGTGAGTGCGCGGACCTGCTGGGGGGAGTCACCGACCGGGACTGGGAGGGGACGGCGGCCGGGCGGCTCGCGTGGAGCTGCCGGGAGACCGCCGTGCACATCGCCGAGGATCTCATCGCGTACGCGGGGCAGTTGGCGGGGCGGGAGCAGGACGGGTACACGCCCTTCGAGCTGTCGCTGGAGGAGGGGGCCGGCAACGCGGGTGCGGTGCACGTGATCAGGACGACGGGGGCTCTGCTCGCGGCGGCGATCCGGACGACGCCGCGGCAGGTGCGGGCCTTCCATCCGTATCCGTTCCGCAGCGCGAACCGGGAGGGGTTCGCGGCGATGGGCACGGCCGAGGTGCTGCTGCACACGCACGACATCGCCGAGGGACTGGGCGTGGCGTACGAGGCGGACTCCGGGTTGTGCGACTTCGTCCTCAGGCGGATCTTTCCGCATGTCCAGCCCGGACCGACCCCCTGGCAGACCCTGCTGTGGGCCACCGGACGGGGTGAGCTGCCGGGACGGGCGCCCGTCACCGAGTGGCGGTGGAACAACAACCCGGTGATCGGCACCGAACGGCTCACCCTAGAGGGCATCACCCCGGCGGTGGCCGACGACCTTGCCACGGTCGGTGACGGCGGCTGCTTCGAGTGGCTCGGAGGAAGCCCGGCCGAAGGCACCCGGGTGGGCGCCGGACTGGTGTTCAAGCAGTACGAGGACGGGGTCCACCGGCCCGAGTGGGGCATGTACGTGCTGGTCCGCCGCGAGGACGACCAGGCGCTCGGCGCCATGGGGTTCCACGCCGTTCCCGACGAGGCGGGACGGGTCGAGATCGGCTACGACCTGGTCGAGGCGGCCCGTGGGCACGGCTACGCCACCGAGGCCCTGCGCGCGCTGTCGGCATGGGCCCTGGCCCGGGACGAGGTACGGACCGTGGTCGCGAACGTCGAGCGGGACAACGCGCCCTCGCGGAGCGTCCTCACCCGCGCCGGCTTCACGGCCGTCGCGGAGAACACCGAGCAGGTGACCTACGAGCTGGGCGAACCCGGCGAGCGGTAAAGGCCCTTGGGCCGCCGCAGCCCCGCCCCGTGCAGCAGCCGCACCACTTCGCGGCTGCTGACCTCCACGGCACCGGCGCCCACCGCGTCGGCGTACCGCTGGGCGGGGAGGTCGTAGTGGTCGCGTTCGAAGGCCCGCCGGGGCACGCCGAGGCGTTCGGCGAAGGTGTGCAGCTCGTCGTACGAGACGTCGCTGATCAGGTGGGACCACATGCGGCCGTGCCCGGGCCAGGCCGGCGGGTCGATGTAGATCGTCACCGGGGCCTCACGAGGACGCCCCGCCGAGGGCCTCGCTCAGCGACCCCACCGCCGCGACCTTCACGCCCGCCTCGGCGCACACCCAGTGCGGGTCGGGCCCCAGCACCGGTTCCACGTCCAGCGCGTGCGGCTCGCCGGCGCCGCACACCGGGCACAGCGGCCAGCGGCCGTACCGCTCCAGCAGGGCGTCCTGCACGTCCTGCGCGACCAGACCGGCCACGTACGGCGCGCCCTCCGGCCACTGCTCGACCCACCACCGCCGCTGTGTGACGGACTCCTCGACCAGGGACACGACATCCGCCTCGGCGACGCGTCCCGCGACGAGGTCGGCCAGTACCAGGGCACGCGCGGCGTGCAGCGTCTGCTCCAGGGGGGTGATGGGCTCCATGCCCCCATTGTGCGCACTCTTGACCCCGGCACCGAGCCGAAAATATCTTTCATGGGTGACCCGTAGAGTGAAGGAAATTTTCGCCGGTGAGAACGGCGGCACGTCCGGCACCGGTGGTCCGGGCGGCCCGAGCGCCATGGTCGGCACCCTCGGCACCCCGCCCGCCCCGGCCGCCCTCGCGGCCAAAGTCCGCACGCTGGCCCCGTCGATGACGCGTTCCATGCAGCGCGTCGCCGAGGCCGTCGCGGGCGATCCGGCCGGCTGCGCGGCCCTCACGGTCACCGGCCTCGCAGAACTCACCGGCACCAGCGAGGCGACCGTCGTACGCACCGCCCGGCTGCTCGGCTATCCGGGTTACCGGGACCTGCGCCTCGCCCTCGCCGGACTCGCCGCCCAGCAGCAGTCCGGCCGGGCCCCCGCCATCACGACGGACATCGCGGTCGACGACCCGATCGCCGACGTGGTCGCGAAGCTCGCCTACGACGAACAGCAGACCCTCGCCGACACCGCCGCCGGGCTCGACACCGTCCAGCTGGGCGCCGCCGTCACCGCGCTGGTCGCGGCCCGCCGCACCGATGTGTACGGCGTCGGGGCGTCCGGCCTGGTGGCCCAGGACCTCACGCAGAAGCTGCTGCGCATAGGGCTGATGGCCCACGCCCACAGCGACCCGCACCTGGCCGTGACGAACGCGGTGCAGCTGCGGTCCGGTGACGTGGCGATCGCCATCACCCACTCGGGGTCGACCGGGGACGTCATAGAGCCGCTGCGGGTCGCCTTCGAGCGCGGCGCGACGACGGTGGCGATCACCGGCCGCCCCGACGGCCCGGTCACGCAGTACGCCGACCACATCCTCACCACGTCCACCGCCCGGGAGAGCGAACTGCGCCCGGCGGCGATGTCGTCACGGACCGGTCAGCTCCTCGTGGTGGACTGCCTGTTCGTAGGGGTGGCGCAGCGGACGTACGACACGGCGGCGCCGGCGCTCTCGGCGTCGTACGAGGCACTGGCCCACCGGCACCGCCCCTGAACCGCACCGACACAGACACGGGAAGCACGGAAAGAGCCGTCATGACCTCCACCTCCGACCCCCGGGACCTCAGAACCGAGCTGGAGTCCCTGACCACCGAGGCCTTCCGGCCGGAGCTCGCGGACATCGACCGGCTGCCCACCCTGGACATCGCCCGGCTGATGAACGGCGAGGACGCCACCGTGGCAGGGGCGGTCGCGGCGCGGCTGCCGCAGATCGCCGACGCGATCGACGCCGTGGCGGAGCGAATGGCCCGGGGCGGCCGCCTCGTCTACGCGGGCGCCGGCACAGCGGGCCGGCTGGGCGTCCTGGACGCCTCCGAATGCCCGCCCACGTTCAACACCGACCCGTCCCGGGTCCTCGGCCTGATCGCGGGCGGCCCCGAGGCCATGGTCACCTCGGTCGAGGGCGCGGAGGACTCCCGGGAGCTGGCCCGGGCCGACCTGGAGCCCCTCGGCCTGACCCCGGACGACACGGTGGTCGGCGTCTCGGCGTCCGGCCGCACGCCCTACGCCATCGGCGCGGTCGAACACGCCCGCACCCGGGGCTCCCTCACCGTCGGCCTCGCCTGCAACCCCGGCAGCCCGCTCGGGACCGCCGCCGACCACGGCATCGAGATCGTCGTGGGCCCCGAACTGCTCACCGGCTCCACCCGTCTGAAGGCCGGCACGGCACAGAAGCTCGTCCTCAACATGCTCTCGACGATCACGATGATCCGGCTGGGCAAGACGTACGGGAACCTGATGGTCGACGTCCGCGCGTCGAACGACAAGCTCCGCGCCCGCTCCCACCGCATCGTGGCGCTGGCGACCGGTGCGGGCGACGAGGAGATCGAGCAGGCCCTGAAGGCCACCGACGGCGAGGTCAAGAACGCGATCCTCACCATCCTGGCCGACGTGGACGGCCCGACGGCGGCCCGGCTGCTGGAGGAGTCCGGCGGGCATCTGCGGGAGGCGCTCGACTCGCGCGCCTGAGGGGCGGCTGTCAGACCCCGGTGCTTTCATGGGGGAATGAGCAGCCGAGGTGTCGTCGTGGAGCGGCGGATCGCCGCCGGGCAGGGTGCGGTGTGGGAGGCCCTGACGGACCTCGGGTCCATGGAGCGCGTCCTCAGCGGGGTCACGAGGGTCGAGGTCCTCACCGAGGGCGGTTTCGGCGTCGGCACGCGGTGGCGGGAGACACGGCGGATGTTCGGCAAGGAGGCCACTGAGGAGATGTGGGTGACCGCCTGCGAGGCGCCCGAGCGCTACGTGGTGGAGGCCGAGGCGCAGGGCACGCGTTATGTCTCGGAGTGGCTGCTGCGGACGGACGGCCCGTCGGCGACCACCGTGCGGATGACGTTCGGCGCGCAGGTGCCGGGCGGTGCCCGGGGGCTCCTCGCCAAGCTTCTGGGCGGTCTCGGGGCGCGGGCCGTGCGGAAGGCCATCACCAAGGATCTCGACGACGTCGCCTCCGCGCTGGAGGGGCGCAACGGCTGAGCCTCACCTCGGCTTCACCTCCCGGTTGACCTGCCGCACGCGAGCCCGCAGCGCCTCTTTCACGGGCAGCGAGCGCAGTACGTCGGTCAGGTGCTCCGCCGTCCGTACGTTGCACCGCCCCAAGTCGACCAGGGCGAACGGCTCGTCGCTCGCGCCGGTCACCGGGTCGACGCCGAGCGACGGCAGCACGACGCCGACTCCGGCGAGGGCGTCCCGCAGCGATTGCACGATCTCTTCGGTCGAACGCACCTTTCATACCTCCACGCTGAGTTTGTGATTCACCACACAGCGTGGCCGAAGCGCCTCTAGCCTGGCCAGATACGGCGGTCCAACAACCCGATGTGTACGACAGGGAGTTGCCCATGCCCGGATCCAGGGACCTCGACCCGTCCTCCTCCCCACGGGCCCTCCTGGGCGCCGAACTACGCCACGCCCGCGAGAAGGCCGGCCTGAGCCAGGAGGAGCTCGGGCAACGGCTGTTCGTGAGCGGGTCGTTCATCGGGCAGTTGGAGAACGGGGCGCGGCGGATGCTTCCGGAGTACGCGCGACTGCTGGACGAGGAGCTGGGGACGGGGGACTTCTTCCAGCGGAACTGTGCAGCTGCGGCGAAGTCGAAGTATCCAGAGCACTTCGCCGAGGCCGCGGAGGCGGAGGCCCAAGCGACAACGATCAGGCAGTACACACCGCTACTGATCCCTGGCCTGCTTCAGACGCCGGCCTACGCACGGGCCGTCTGCCGTGCATACCAGCCGACAGCGCCGGAGGAGCAGATCGAGGAACTCGTGGCCGCGCGGATGGATCGCGCTCGGCTCCTCGACGATCCAACAGAGCTCCTGTTGTGGGCGGTAGTTGACGAAGCCGCATTGCGGCGTGTGACCGGCGGGCGCCAGGTGATGGCCGAAGCCCTGCGGCACATCGCCGGCCTCGCCGAGCGGAGCCGGGCCATCGTGCAGGTGCTTCCCTTTGATGCGGGTGCGCACGCGGCCATGCAGGGCGCCATCAAGCTGATGGACTTCGAGGACGCCCCTCCGCTGGTCTACTTCGAAGGCGTCGGCACCGGGCGGCTGGAGGATGACCCCGCCACGGTCAAGGACCAGCGGTTCAGGTACGAACTCCTCACCGCCTGCGCACTTTCACCAAGGGATTCTCTGGCCCTGATCGAGGGCATGGCGCAGGATTACGCCCATGAGGCGCATACCTGAGCACCACTTGGACGCGGCCACCTGGCACAAGTCCAGCTACAGCGGCGGCGACGGCGGCGACTGCCTGGAAGTCACCCGCGACTTCCCCAGCGCCGCCCCCGTCCGCGACTCCAAGACGCCCCACGGCCCGAAGCTCGTGTTCCGGGCCACTGCCTGGGCCGCGTTCGTCGCAAACCTCAAGGACGAGACGGCCTGAGCTTCGGGATTCGAGCTTCGAGCCCTCTTTTCAAGGAACGGGTGGAGGGCCTCAACCCACCCTCCCACCCGGCGAGTTGACGCGACGCGTCCGGCTTGCCACGGACAGTCACGTACCTCTAACGTTCCTGGACAAGCAACAGCCCCCGCCCGGTGCTACCAACACCTGCGGGGGCTTAACCAACGAGATCGAAGAGCGTCGATCCCATGGCTGAAGCCAACTTTAGTGCTGCCTCCCCGTCCGCGCACCCCATGGCGCGCCCGGGCTACGGCAAACGCACCGCCCCCGACCAACTTCCCCGAACGAACCACGACTTCGCCCACATCCCACCGCGCGAAGCCGCCATCGCCGCATACCTGGACCGGCTTCCCGACGGCGCGGACATCTCCGTAAAGACGCTGGCCAAGCAGCTCCCGTACGGACAGTGCGCCCTCGGCACGGCCCTCAACCGCATCCAACAGGCGGGCCACCTGCGCCGAGGCCGGGAGTGCGTGACGGCCGACGACGGCAGCTCCCGATGGGTCACCCGATCGTGGTGGTCCCGTACCGCCCGAGATGACGACTGGTGGGCGTCCTTCACTCGCGGCGACGTACCGAAGCAGCAGCGTCCCACCCGCTCCCGGGCCCACATCCTCCTCGCCGCCCTCGGTCGTACCGCACCCATCCTGTCCCTCTCCCAGGCCGACTGCGCGACGCTCGCCCCGCTGGTGACGGAGTGGTTCGAGCGGGGCGCTTCGGAGGACGACGTACAGCGGGCGCTCACGACCGGCCTGCCAACGCCCGTCCACCACCCCGCCGCTCTGGTCCGCAACCGCCTGACCAGCAAACTCCCGCCTCCACGCGCCCCACGTCCTCCCCTACGGGTTCTGGAGTGCGCGAACTGCGGTGCTCCGGGGCGTCCAGAATCCCTGCCAGGAGGGCGTTGCAACGCCTGCCGGGGCGAACGCGCCCCCGCGCAACCCCCTGCGCCCCTCTCCGCCCCCACGATCCACGACCGCGCGGCCGAGATCCGCGCCGCGATGTCCCAACGACGACAAGAGAAGGCAGCCACATGACAGCTCCTACGGTGCGACGTCACTCCCGCAGGGCACGATGGAAGGGAGGAGGCACCACCATGACCCCTGGTACCGCTGACCGCCCGCTGATGCCCATCGAGGACTTCGAGGATCTGGCCGAGGCTGCCCCGGCCCACGTGCGGCTCGAGTACGTCGACGGTCGCGTCCGTACGAAGGACCCGCTCACCGTCGAGGACTTCGAGGAACTGGAACGCCGCGCCCCGGAGACCGTGCGGCTTGAGTACATCAACGGAAAACTAGAGGTCAAGGCCATGCCGGACGGCAACCACCGCTGCATCCTCATGTGGCTGCTGCGTCAGTGCATGCAACACCGCCCTGACCTGGATCTCGTGCCTGAGTCCGGTGTCAAGGCCGAGGCTTACCGCAAGGGCCGCGCTCGCACGGACGCAACGCTCGCGCCTGTGGATCACTTCCGAGGCCACGGCGAATGGTCCGACCCTGAAGGTTCCCTCATGGCCGTGGAGATCACCTCCCGCGACCGCGACACCAACCAGCGCGACCGCATCGACAAGCCCCTCGGCTACGCGGCGGCCGACATCCCCGTCTACCTCCTCATCGACCGCGACAACCACACCCTCACGGTCTTCAGCGAGCCGGAGGACGGCCGCTACCAGCGCATCACCCCGTACCCCTGGGGCGACACCGTCGAGCTGCCCGCCCCCGTGGACATCACCCTGGACACCGAGAAACTCAAGGACTACGCCGACTAGCGACAATGGACCCATGAACCACGCCCAGCTCACCGCCCTGGGCCGCGCCCTACGCCTCCTCGGCGAGCACGGCGAGGCCCTCACCTCCGACACCCCGGACGCCAAACTGCACGAGGTCAAGGCCGACCTGAAGCGTGCCCTGGACCTGCTGGACGAGAGCGTCGCGGGCGCCGCGCCCAGCACCCGCTGCCCCGAGCACCCGAACGGCCCGGTCGACGAGAACGCCCCCGACCTGTGCCTGCTGTGCGAGACCCGGCGCAGGACCGCCCGCCGGAACGAGTTCAACGGGCCCGCCCCGCAGCAGCCGCAGACCGACCCCGTCCAGTCCCGCTACGGCGTGAGCGGCGACCGCCCCCAGCCCCAGCAGCGCTGGCTGCCGGAGCTGTGGAACGGCCAGACCTGGCAGCTGTGCGGCACCCCGCGCCGGGACCGCCGCGAGGCCGAGCTGTTCATCGCCGCCCAGCGCAAGGCTCCCCGGGCGGCCATGGCGTACCGGCTCGTGCACGAGTTCACCGACTACGAGGTGCTGCGCGTGTGGGGCACGCCCGTGCGGGTCGACATCGAGCCGATGGGCAATCTGTAGGCCCTTACAGCAGGGGCAGGGGCACGAAGTCGTAGCCCTGCCACAGCCGCCGCGAGGTCTCCTCCGGGTACGCCCTCACCACCGGCTCCGCGTCCAGCACCTGCGCCAGCCGCCGCTCGTCGTCGTACGCCGGCCAGCCCGGGTCACCCGTCCTAGCGAACGCCGTCCAGGACGCGCGGAAGCGGGACGACAGCGCCTCGGCCTCGGCGGACGGCTCGGTGCCCGCGAACAGCAGAAGGCCCAGGTCCGCCCCGAACGTGCCGAAGAGCAGCGGGATGTCCAGGCCGTGACAGGCACCCAGTGCGCCGCCGTTTCCGGGAGCCGGCCAGGTCAGTTCGTAGAGGTGCGCGCTGCCGCCGCCCGCGCGCTGCGCCTCGGCCAGGTGCAGGGAGGGCATGTTGAACAGCCAGTCCGTCTGGACGCGTTCGTAGAGCTCGCCCGGGGTGGCGTCGGGGAAGGCGGCACAATAGGCCTGTTCGCCGTCGGCGCCCGGGGCGAACAGGCGCAGGGCGGAGGTCGTCTGCTCGTCGGTGATCTGGCCCAGCCGGCCCGACATGGCGATGAAGAGGCGGAACTCGTCGCGATTGTGGCCCACGAGCAGGTCGACGTCCTTCGCCGAACCCGCCGCCAGTGCCTGCCACGGCGTGGTCGGCAGCACCTCGCCGTCGACCACCGGTGAGAAGGGCGTGACCGTGGGCGCCGCCTGGCCCCAGCGGTCGGTGTACTGGAGCATCTTGGCGCTCAGCGTCTCGCCCGCCGACGTCAGCCGGCGCGGGGCGATCGTCGAGAGGTCGGCGACCGTGGGGCGCAGTCCCACCTCGGCGGCCAGCGCGAGAGAGATGTCCCGGGCGAGTGCGTCGGAGAAGAACGTCCCCGGCACGCTCTGCGCGATCGCCCGCCGGAACAGTCCGGCCGCCCGTGGCATGGCGAGCAGCGAGGCGACCGAACCCGCGCCGGCCGATTCCCCGAAGACCGTGACCTGGTCCGGGTCGCCGCCGAACGCCTCGATGTTGTCGCGGACCCATTCCAGTGCCGCCACCTGGTCGAGCAGGCCGCGGTTTGCGGGCGCGCCCTCGATGAACGCGAACCCCTCCATGCCCAGGCGGTAGTTGAGGGACACGACCACGAGGTCGCCGTCGGCCGCGATGCGCCGGGCGTCGTAGCCGGGGCTGCCGGAGTGGCCGAGCTTGTAGGCACCGCCGTAGATCCACACCATCACCGGGCGGCGGGCGGCCGGGTCGGCTTCGGGGGTCCAGACGTTGACGGTGAGCCACTCGTCGCCCTCGGGTACGTCGAGCAGGCCGGGGCCGCCCAGGCTGCCGACGTCCTGCGGGGGCGGCGGGCCGAAGGCGTCGGCGTCGCGTATGCCGTCCCAGGCCTGGGCGGGGCGCGGTGCCATGAAGCGCGCCTCGCCCACCGGGGGCGCGGCGAAGGGGATGCCGCGGAAGACGGCGAGTCCCTCCTCCCTTCGGCCCCGCACCGCACCGGCGGTGGTGCGCACCACCGGTGCGGGCTGTTCGGAGGGGCCGTCGTGCGGCGGGCGGGACTCGGTCGTCGTCATCTGGATCTCCTCACGGAATGCCGGTGAACAGGCGCTCAGCCAGTGTCCTTGACTGACGCAAGCAGATCCAGGGCCTCAGGTGACGAGGTCAGCTGAGGGTCTTCAGGGCCGCCGGGTCGTACGGGGCCGTGTCCTCGAAGCGGCCGCCCAGCACCTTGGCCGCCCACTGCGGGTCCTGGAGCAGCGCCCGGCCGACGGCGACCATGTCGAACTCGTCGCGCTCGAAGCGGTCCAGGAGGTTGTCGAGGTCGTTGACGTCGGCGCCCTCGCCCTGGAAGGACTTGAGGAAGTCGACGCCGTTCAGGCCGACCGAGCCGACGGTGATGGCGGGCTTGCCGGTGAGCTTCTTGGTCCAGCCGGCCAGGTTGAGGTCGGAGTCCTCGAACTCGGGCACCCAGTAGCGGCGGGTGGAGGCGTGGAAGGCGTCGACACCGGCGGCGGCCAGCGGCGCCAGGATGGCCTCCAGTTCCTCGGGCGTCTCGGCGAGGCGGGCGTCGTAGGCCTCCTGCTTCCACTGCGAGTAGCGGAAGATGACGGGGAAGTCGGCGGAGACGGTCTCGCGGACCGCCGCGACGATCTCCTCCGAGAGCTTGGCACGGGCGACCGAGTCGCCGCCGTAGGCGTCGGTGCGGCGGTTGGTGCCCTCCCAGAGGAACTGGTCGAGCAGGTAGCCGTGGGCGCCGTGGAGCTCCACGCCGTCGAAGCCGATGCGCTCGGCGGCGGCCGCGGCCTCGGCGAACGCGCCGATGACGGCGTCGATGTCGGCCTGGGTCATGGCCTTGCCGGTGGGCTCCGAGGCGCCGATGCGCAGACCGGAGGGGCCGACGGCCGGGGCGTCCGCGAACGGCGGCTCACCCTGGTTGCGGACCATGCCGATGTGCCACAGCTGCGGCACGATCGTGCCGCCCGCGGCGTGCACCGCCTCGGCGACCTTCGCCCAGCCCGCGAGCTGCTCCTCGCCGTGGAACCGCGGCACGCGGTCGCTCTGCCCGGCCGACTCGTGCCCGACGTAGGTGCCCTCGGTGACGATCAGGCCGACTCCGGCGGCGGCACGGCGGGAGTAGTACGAGACGACGTCCTCGCCGGGAACACCGCCCGGGGAGAACATCCGGGTCATCGGCGCCATGGCGATGCGGTTCGGGACGGTCAGGCCGTTGAGCGTGACGGGCCGGGACAGGATTTCGGCGGCGCGGGAGACGGCGACGGTCACTCAGGGGCTCCTTCGGATACCGGACAGTATGTGCATACGCATAGGACATGCGTTTCAACCGTCCGGCCCGCCCGCGCCATCCCGTCCGCGCTGTGACCCCGGACACGCCCGAGGGCGGCACCCCCTGCCCGGAAATCCGGAACAGGAAGTGCCGCCCTCGGCAGAACCGTTGATCAACCCGGGGAAATCCCAGGGGGTCGATCAGAAGTCCATGTCACCGCCCGGCATACCGCCACCGGCGGGCGCGGCGGCCTTCTCCGGCTTGTCGGCGATGACGGCCTCGGTGGTGAGGAACAGCGCGGCGATGGAGGCGGCGTTCTGCAGAGCGGAACGGGTCACCTTCGCCGGGTCGATGATGCCCTCGGCGATCATGTCGACGTACTCACCGGTCGCGGCGTTCAGGCCGTGGCCGACCTGGAGGTTGCGGACCTTCTCCACGACGACGCCGCCCTCGAGACCACCGTTGACGGCGATCTGCTTCAGCGGGGCCTCCAGCGCGAGCTTCACGGCGTTGGCGCCGGTCGCCTCGTCACCGTCGAGCTCCAGCTTCTCGAAGACCTGGGAGGCCTGGAGCAGGGCCACGCCACCACCGGCGACGATGCCCTCCTCGACGGCCGCCTTGGCGTTGCGCACGGCGTCCTCGATGCGGTGCTTGCGCTCCTTGAGCTCCACCTCGGTGGCGGCACCGGCCTTGATGACCGCGACACCGCCGGCGAGCTTCGCCAGGCGCTCCTGCAGCTTCTCGCGGTCGTAGTCCGAGTCGCTGTTCTCGATCTCGGCGCGGATCTGGTTGACGCGGCCGTTGACCTGGTCGGTCGAGCCGGCACCGTCGACGATGGTCGTCTCGTCCTTGGTGATGACCACCTTGCGGGCCTTGCCCAGCAGGTCGAGCGTGGCGTTCTCCAGCTTGAGGCCGACCTCCTCGGAGATCACCTCGCCGCCGGTGAGGATGCCGATGTCCTGCAGCATCGCCTTGCGGCGGTCACCGAAGCCCGGGGCCTTGACGGCGACCGACTTGAAGGTGCCGCGGATCTTGTTGACGACCAGGGTCGACAGGGCCTCGCCCTCGACGTCCTCGGCGATGATCAGCAGCGGCTTGCCCGACTGCATGACCTTCTCCAGGAGCGGGAGCAGGTCCTTGACGTTCGAGATCTTGGAGTTCGCGATCAGGATGTACGGGTCGTCGAGGACGGCCTCCATACGCTCCATGTCGGTCGCGAAGTACGCCGAGATGTAGCCCTTGTCGAAGCGCATACCCTCGGTGAGCTCCAGCTCCAGACCGAAGGTCTGGGACTCCTCGACGGTGATGACGCCTTCCTTGCCGACCTTGTCCATCGCCTCGGCGATGAGCTCGCCGATCTGGGTGTCGGCGGCGGAGATGGAGGCCGTGGAAGCGATCTGCTCCTTGGTCTCGACATCCTTCGCCTGCTCCAGCAGGGCGGCGGAGACGGCCTCGACGGCACGCTCGATGCCGCGCTTCAGGGCCATCGGGTTGGCGCCGGCGGCTACGTTGCGCAGGCCCTCCTTGACCAGGGCCTGGGCGAGAACGGTCGCGGTGGTCGTACCGTCACCGGCGACGTCGTCCGTCTTCTTGGCGACTTCCTTGACCAGCTCGGCGCCGATCTTCTCGTACGGGTCCTCGAGCTCGATCTCCTTGGCGATGGAGACACCATCGTTGGTGATCGTGGGGGCGCCCCACTTCTTCTCGAGGACGACGTTGCGGCCCTTGGGGCCGAGCGTCACCTTCACGGCGTCCGCGAGCTGGTTCATGCCGCGCTCGAGGCCGCGCCGCGCCTCCTCGTCGAACGCGATGATCTTGGCCATGTGAAGTGGTCCCTCCAGGACTGGGGGTGATTACTTCGGACCGCGCCCGCGCCCGCGACGGACGGCTCGCTTGCCTTGTGGTTCCTTCCCCACCCGGCCTGCGGGCCTCACCGACCCGGTCCTTACGTTGTCACTCTCACCTTCAGAGTGCTAACGCAATGATTAGCACTCGGGCATGCTGAGTGCAAGGCGCTCCCGCGAAGCGGGAGCTCATTGAGGGGTGGCGGTCGGGTGACGGGCGGGCGCAAGCGCCTCCCGGGGATCGGGCGGGCCGCTCAGCCACCCGCGAACGGCACCCGGCAGGGCTTTCGAACAGGCCGAAGGGCCCGCACCCCGGGGGGTACGGGCCCTTCAGAGAAGACCTGCCGCTTGCGGTTTGTCGTGGTCGCGCGTTCAGGCAGCCACGCGAACCATGTCGGCCTGTGGGCCCTTCTGGCCCTGCGAGATCTCGAACTCGACCCGCTGGCCCTCTTCAAGGGTGCGGTACCCGTCCATCTGGATCGCGCTGTAGTGGACGAAAACATCCGCACCACCGTCGACCGCGATGAAGCCGTACCCCTTCTCCGCGTTGAACCACTTGACGGTGCCCTGAGCCATGCCTAACTCCCCTATTACTGGCCCTTGCACAGATCCGCACTTCGCGGATCCGGGTCAGACCTCACCCCCCACGGATTGGGGGCGTGCGCCGGAACGCGTCGACCGCGGCTGAATGTATCTGTCCAACTGCCGTCTGCAACAGGTCAATCGGACGAGAATTCCGGACGCGCAGGATCCGGAATGTGGGGAGAATTCGCCCGACTTCAGGGCAAGTCGGGCCACGCAAAGGGAACAAAAGCCACGAAAGGCCCACACACTTTGGCTACATCTTGTCGGGCTCGCGGCAGGAATTCAGGGTGCCCGATCAGGGGATCGGGATCGCTTTCCCCAACTGTACCGCGCTCAACCACACAGAATTGCCCCCTCCGCTTCTCTCACGGAGGGGGCAATTCGATGAACGCTCAGTGACGGCCGTTACCGATGGTAATAATCAAGCCGGTCGACCGGTTCAGCCGCCGGCGACGGCCGGAATGATCGACACACCGGCACCGTCCGGCGTCGCCGTCTCGAGACCCTGCTCGAACCGCACGTCGTCGTCGTTGACGTACACATTGACGAACCGGCGCAGTTTGCCCTGGTCGTCCAGCACCCGGGCGGCGATCCCGGTGTGGTTCTTCTCCAGATCGGCGATGACCTCACCGAGATTCGCGCCCTCGGCGGCGACCTCGGCCTGCCCGCCGGTGTAGGTACGCAGGATGGTGGGGATGCGAACGGTGACGCTCATGACTTCAAAACCTCCGGTTGGGTATCGCCCTTAGGGGCGCGGGGAACTGCGCGACCAGCCCCCACCGGCCCGCAGCGAACAACGATCAGACGAGACCGGCATCCCGGAACGAGTCCAGGTTGGGCCGGATGGTCGCGGTCAGCCCAGTCCCCGCCACCGCATCCAGCGTCTTCAGCCCATCACCCGTGTTGAGGACAACCGTGGTCTTGGCAGGGTCGAGAAGCCCGTTCTCCAGCAGCTTCTTCGCCACCCCCACCGTCACCCCACCGGCGGTCTCCGCGAAAACCCCCTCGGTCCGGGCAAGCAGCTTGATCGCCTCGACGACCTGCTCGTCGTTCACGTCCTCCACCGCACCGCCCGTACGACGCGCGATGTCCAGCACGTACGGCCCGTCCGCCGGGTTCCCGATCGCCAGCGACTTGGCGATGGTGTCCGGCTTCTGCGGACGCACGACGTCGTGCCCGGCCTTGTACGCCGTGGACACCGGCGAGCAGCCGAGCGCCTGCGCACCGAAGATCTTGTACGGCTTGTCCTCGACCAGACCGAGCTTGATCAGCTCCTGCAGACCCTTGTCGATCTTCGTGAGCTGCGAGCCGGAGGCGATCGGGACGACCAGCTGGTCCGGCAGCTCCCAGCCCAGCTGCTCGCAGATCTCGTACGCCAGGGTCTTGGAGCCCTCCGCGTAGTACGGCCGCAGGTTGACGTTGACGAAGCCCCAGCCCTCACCGGCCGGGTCGCCGATCAGCTCGGAGCAGAAGCGGTTCACGTCGTCGTAGTTGCCCTCGATGCCGACGAGCTCGCCGCCGTAGATCGCGGCCATGACGACCTTGCCCTGCTCCAGGTCGTGCGGGATGAACACGCAGGAGCGGAAGCCGGCGCGGGCCGCGGCGGCGCCCACCGCACCGGCGAGGTTGCCGGTGGAGGAGCAGGACAGGGTGGTGAAGCCGAAGGCGCGGGCGGCCTCCAGGGCCTGGGCGACGACGCGGTCCTTGAAGGAGTGCGTCGGGTTGCCGGAGTCGTCCTTGACGAAGAGCTTGCCGGCGTCGACGCCGAGCTCACGGGCGAGGTTGTCGGCCTTGACGAGCTTGGTCCAGCCGGGGTTGATGTTCGGCTTGTCCGCGACGTCGGCCGGGACCGGCAGCAGCGGGGCGTAGCGCCAGATGTTCGCGGGGCCCGCTTCGATGCGCTTGCGGAGCTCTTCGGTTTCGTAGGCCGAGAAGTCGTAGGCGATCTCCAGCGGGCCGAAACACTCCTCGCACGCGAAGACCGGGCCGAGGGGGACGCGGTGACCGCACTCGCGGCAGCTCAGCGCGGCGGCGGGGCCGAGGTCTACGGTGGATTCAGTGGTGCTTGCAACAGTCTGCGCAGCCATGTGAGGCGAGGCCCTTTCTCCTCATCTTCCTCACGACGCATCTCGCCGTGAGACGGATTTGGCACCTTCCCGAGCCGGGAGCCTCGCGCCTGTGGTCGACAGTGACCTACGAGTACCGACTGGAGGGTTGCCGGGGCTTCAACGGGCCGTGTCCCTCTGCCCCTCTGGATGAGCTGTATTCGGTTGTCGACGTGGGTTGACCCCGGACATGCGATGGTCACCCGCGTTGTTCAAGACTGTAACCGACGACCAGGACAGTTGAGATAGTCGTCCGAACCGCGAGATGGCTCACAGTCCGTCCCGCCGAGAGTACGCAGAGGAGCCGCCAAGGTGCTGGAAGAAGTCGAGCGCTGGCTGAGCACCCGTTCCTGGTCCGCGACCGATCGCCCCCTCCACCAGATACTGGCCGCCAAGCAGCGCACGGGCCAGACGGTCAGTGTCGTGCTGCCCGCGCTCAACGAGGAGGAGACGGTCGGCGACATCGCCGCCGTGATCCGCCACGACCTGATGCGGCAGGTGCCGCTCGTCGACGAGCTCGTCGTCGTCGACTCCGGCTCGAGTGACCGTACGTCGGAGGTGGCCGCGGCCGCGGGCGCGACCGTGGTGCACCGGGACGGGATACTCCCGCGGCTGCCCGCGGTGCCCGGCAAGGGCGAGGTGCTGTGGCGCTCGCTGCTCGCCACCCGCGGGGACATCGTCTGCTTCGTCGACGCGGACCTGCGGGACTTCTCGTCCGACTTCGTCTCCGGGATCGTGGGCCCGCTGCTCACCGAACCGGGCGTGGACCTGGTGAAGGCCATGTACGACCGTCCGCTGGGCGCCGCCGCCGGGCAGGGCGGCCGGGTCACCGAGCTGATGGCCAGGCCGCTGCTGAACATGCACTGGCCGCAGCTGGCCGGCTTCGTGCAGCCGCTCGGCGGCGAGTACGCGGCCCGCCGCTCGCTGCTGGAGCAGCTGCCGTTCCCCGTCGGGTACGGCGTCGAGCTGGGCATGCTGGTCGACGCCCTGCACCTGGCAGGGCTCGACGCTCTCGCCCAGGTCGATGTCGGGGTGCGCAAGCACCGGCACCAGGACGGCCAGGCGCTGGGCCGGATGGCCGCCGCGATCTACCGCACGGCCCAGCTGCGACTGGCCCGCGGGCATCTGATCCGGCCGTCCCTGACGCAGTTCGAGCGGGGCGGGGACGGCTTCGAGCCGCGAACGTACTCCGTGGACACCGAGGAGCGTCCGCCGATGGTGGAGATCGCCGAGTACCAGGCGCGGAAGGCCGCCTGACCGGGGCTGTTTTCGGCCGAGTGGGGCAGGTCCGTACGTTTGAGCGTTTCCGGGCCGGGCTAGGTTGAGGGCTATGGCTTCAACGTACGGTGCTGCACAGGTGCTGGTGGCCTCCAACCGCGGCCCGGTCTCCTACACGGTGGGCGAGGACGGTTCGCTGAACGCCAAGCGCGGCGGCGGCGGACTGGTCTCCGGGCTCTCCGCGATCGGCTCGGACGCGGACGCGCTGTGGGTCTGCTCGGCGCTGTCCGACGGCGACCGCGAGGCGGTCCGGCGAGGAGTCGGCGAGGACGGCGTGCGAATGCTGGACATCCCGGCCGACGTGCACGCCGACGCGTACAACGGCATCGCCAACTCGGTGCTGTGGTTCGTCCACCACCTGCTGTACCAGACGCCGCTGGAGCCGGTCTTCGACGCGGAGTTCCGGCGGCAGTGGACGTCGTACGAGAGGTACAACCGGGCGTTCGCGGAGGCGCTGGCCGAGGAGGCGGCGCAGGGCGCGGCGGTCGTGGTGCAGGACTACCACCTGACGCTGGTGCCAGGCATGCTCCGCGAGCTGCGACCGGACCTGCGGATCGGGCACTTCTCACACACCCCGTGGGCGCCGCCCGAGTATTTCCGGATGCTGCCGGACGACGTGGCCGGGCAGGTGCTGCGCGGCATGCTCGGCGCGGACCGGCTGGGCTTTCTCACGCGGCGCTGGGCGGACGCGTTCGTCGAGTGTGCCGAGCGGTTCGCCGGCGGGCTCGGGGGCACCCGGATCGGCGTGCACGGGCTGGGGGCCGACGCGGACTTCCTGCGGAAGCGGTCGCACGAGGCGGACGTCGAGGAGCGGATGGCCGCGCTGCGGGAGCAGATCGGCGAGGGCCGCCGCACCATCGTCCGGGTCGACCGCACCGAGCTGTCGAAGAACATCGTGCGCGGCCTGCTGGCGTACCGCATGCTCCTCGACTCCCACGCCGAGTGGCGCGAGCGCGTGGTGCACGTGGCCTTCGCTTACCCGTCCCGGCAGGACCTCGCGGTGTACCGCGACTACACGGCCGAGGTGCAGCGGCTGGCGGACGAGATCAACGAGAGGTACGGGACGCCGGGCTGGACGCCGGTCGTCCTGCACGTCAAGGACGACTTCGCCCGCTCCCTGGCCGCGTACCGGCTGGCCGACGTGGCGCTCGTCAACCCCATCCGCGACGGCATGAACCTCGTCGCCAAGGAGGTCCCGATCATCTCCGACGCGGGCTGCGCGCTGGTGCTGTCGCGGGAGGCCGGGGCGTACGAGGAGCTGGGCGAGGACGCGATCACGGTGAACCCCTACGACGTGACCGGCACGGCGGCGGCCCTGCACGAGGCGCTCTCGATGCGCCCGGAGGAACGCGCCGAGCGCGCCAAGCGGCTGGCAGCGGCGGCGACCGCGCTGCCCCCGGCGCAGTGGTTCGTGGACCAGCTCGACGCGTTGAGGGGCTGAACGGTGACGAGCCCGCAGGCATTGCCGACACCCGTCACCAAGGCCGGGCAGGAGGGTCTGGACGCTCTCCTCACCCATCCCGGCAAGGCGCTGATCGCTCTCGACCTCGACGGGACGCTCGCGCCGATCGTCGCCGATCCCGAGAAGGCCCGGGCCCACCCGGAGGCGGTGCCCGCGCTGGCCGCGCTCGCGCCGAAGGTCGCCGCCGTGGCGGTGATCACCGGCCGGCCGGCCGAGGTCGCGGTGCGCAACGGCGGCTTCGCGAACGTGCCCGGCCTCGAGCACCTCGTCGTACTGGGCCACTACGGCGCCGAGCGGTGGGACGCCCGTACCGGCGAGATCAGCGCCCCGCCCCCGCATCCCGGAGTCGCGGCCGTCCGCACGGAGCTGCCCGAACTGCTCGAACGGCTCGGGGCGTCGCAGGGGACCTGGATCGAGGAGAAGGGCCGGGCCCTCGCCGTGCACACGCGCCGGGCCGCCGACCCGCAATCCACCCTGGACCAGCTGCGCGAGCCGCTCACCGGCCTGGCCGGCCGCCACGGCCTGATCGTCGAGCCCGGCCGGCTGGTCCTCGAACTGCGCCCGCCCGGCATGGACAAGGGCGTCGCCCTCACCGAGTTCGCCCGGGAGATCGGCGCCGGTTCCGTCCTCTACGGCGGCGACGACCTGGGCGACCTCCCCGCCTACTCCGCCGTCGACCACCTCCGCACGGCCGGCACCCCGGGCCTGCTGGTGTGCAGTGGCAGCGACGAGGTGACGGAGCTGCGGGAGCGGGCGGACCTGGTGGTAGAGGGCCCGGAGGGCGTCGTACGCCTGCTGGCTACGCTGGCGGAACAACTCGACTAGAGGCGCCCCGATAAGGGGCGCGGGGAACTGCGCGAACAACCACGACGCACCCGCACCGTGCAACGGCCGAACACCCCACGGCCCTCACCGCTCCGCCCGCCGCCGATCCCGAACCCGCCGCAGCCGATTCACCGTCACCGGGTCGTGGGCAAGGGCCCGGGGATCATCCAGCAGGGCATTGAGGAGCTGGAAATACCGCACAGGCACCAGCCCCAGCTCCTCCCGCACGGCCCGTTCCTTCGCACCGGGGCCGGAAAAGCTCCGCCGTTCGAGCGCGAGAATGTCCCGCTCCCGACGCCCGAGCCCCTGCTCACCCGTGTCCTCGTCCATGCCCGGCACCGTAGCGCCCGCCACCGACAGCGCCCAGACGGCGCCTACTCCGCGTTCTCCGCCCGGGACGCCTCCGCCTGGAGCCGGCCCAGGACGGCCGAGGGGCTGCCGCCGGGGGCGACGGCCTTGCCGATCCCCTGCTTGATCTCGGCGCTGACGTCGGCCCAGGAGGTCTTGCCGACCGGGTAGAGCTCGGACGTCAGCAGTTCCTCCAGGAACGGCCTGAGGTGCTTGTCCTGGTCGGAGGCGGACATGGTGCCGGACGCGGAGGTGGTGACCGGCAGCAGGTCGTACTCGCGTGAGAAGGCCAGCACGTTCTTCTCGCTGTAGACGAAGTCGAGGAAGTCACCGACCTGGTCGCGGTTGCCGTTCTTGCGGAAGGCCGTCATCCAGTCGGCGACACCGAGCGTGGACTTGCTCGTGCCTTCCTTGCCCGGCGTCGGCACCATGCCGTACTTGACGCCCTTCTTCGCGGCGATGTTCATCAGCGACGGGTGCCCGTTGACCATGCCGACCTCGCCCTTGGCGAAGGCGGCGTACGCGTCGGCCCGGTTGAGCTCCCCGGGCGCGACCGGCCCGTTCAAGCCCTTGCCGACCAGTTCGTCCTTCAGCCAGGTGAAGGTGTCGACGTTCTCCGGGGAGTCGATGCCGTAGCTGTCGACGGTGTCGGTGTAGCCGCCCCCGCCGCTGAGCATCCACTGCATGGTCTCGGCCGGCGCCTCCTCCGGGCCGAGGGGCAGCGCGTACGGGTAGGTCACGCCCTCCGCCTTGAGCGCCTCGGCGTCGTCGGCCAGGTCGTCCCAGGTCTTCGGCGGGGTGATGCCGGCCTCGGAGAAGAGGGTCTTGTTGTAGAAGAGCACGCGCGTGGAGGAGGCGAACGGCATGCCGTACTGCACGCCCTTCACCTGCCCCGCGGAGGCCAGCTGTCCGACGAAGTCGGCCTGCACGGGTATGGAGAGCAGCTCGTCGGCCTTGTAGAGCTGGTTCTGGGCCGCGTAACCGGCGTACGAGCCGATCTGCGCCATGTCCGGCGGGTCACCGGCGGCGACCATCTCCCGGACCTTGCGGTCGACGTCGTTCCAGGAGTAGACGGTGACGTCGATCCGCACACCGGGGTGCTCGGCCTCGTACTCCTCGACGAGCTCGTCCCAGTACTTCTGGGAGCTGTTGGCCTTGCTGTCGCCGTAGTCGGCGGCGACCAGCTTCAGGGTCACGTCACCCGAGCCGCCCGTCACGCCACAGCCGCCGAGGACCGCCGTCATGCCCAGTGCGGACACCACCGCGATCGTTCCTGCCATCCGCCGCCGCTGCACCGCTGTTCTTCCCCAACCCTGGCGTCACTCGCCAAACTCTGGCGTTGTCCGCCACCGAAACTTTTCGATATTCGGAATAAGGTCTACACCACGCGAGTGGACTAGACCTCTCGCGGGTCCCCGGGTCACACTGTGTTCCGTGAGACATGTCATCGCCCTCGACGTGGGCGGCACCGGAATGAAGGCCGCGCTGGCCGGTCCCGGGGGCGAGGTGCTGCACCGGGCCCGCCGGGCCACCGGACGCGATCAGGGTCCGGACGCCGTCGTCGCGGGCATCCTCGACTTCGCCGCCGAGCTGCGCGCCCACGGCGCCGAGCACTTCGGCACGCCCGCGGCCGCCGCTGGCGTGGTCGTGCCCGGCATCGTCGACGAGGCGGCGGGCACCGCCGTCTACGCCGCGAACCTCGGCTGGCGAGACATCCCCCTGCGAGAAGCACTCACGACCCGGCTGGGCGTCCCGGTCGCCCTCGGCCACGACGTGCGCACCGGCGCTCTCGCCGAGGGCCGGGTCGGCGCGGGCCGCGGAGCCGACCGGTTCCTGTTCGTGGCGCTGGGCACCGGCATCGCGGGCGGCATCGGCGTCGAGGGCCGGGTCGAGTCGGGCGCGCACGGCTTCGCGGGCGAGATCGGCCACATCGTCGTACGGCCCGGCGGGGCCCCCTGCCCGTGCGGGCAGCGCGGCTGCCTGGAGCGCTTCGCGTCGGCGGCGGCCGTCAGCGAGGCCTGGGCCGCGGCCTCGGGCGACCCGGACGCGGACGCGGCCGACTGCGCGAAGGCCGTCGAATCCGGCGACCCCCGCGCCCGGGAGGTCTGGCAGGACGCCATCGACGCCCTCGCCGACGGCCTGGTCACGGCCCTCACCCTGCTGGACCCCCGCACCCTGATCATCGGCGGCGGCCTGGCCGAGGCGGGAGAGACACTGTTCACGCCTCTGCGCGAGGCCGTCGACCGCCGCACCACCTTCCAGAAACAGCCGTCGATCGTCCCGGCGGCCCTGGGCGACACGGCGGGATGTCTGGGCGCGGGCCTGCTCGCCTGGGATCTCCTCGACCAGACCGACCGTATGGAGGTAACGCCCTGATGGCATCCCACCCAGGGGCGCGGGGAACTGCGCGACAAGCCCCCACCCACCCGCACCCCGCGACGGCCGGACAGCCCACGGTCCTGACCGGCGCAACCGTCGTCCTCCCCACAGGAACCGTCCAAGACAGCCAGCTGATCATCGACGGCACCCGAATCAGCCGCACCACCCCGGAAAACGCCCAGGTCATCGACGTAACAGACCACTACGTGGTCCCCGGCTTCATCGACCTCCACAACCACGGCGGAGGCGGAGCCTCCTTCACCTCCGGCTCGGCCGAGGACATCCTCAAGGGCATCCACACCCACCGCCTGCACGGCACGACCACCCTGGTCGCCTCCACCGTCACCGGCGACCTGGACTTCCTCTCCCAACGCGCCGGCCTGCTGAGCGAGCTGGCCGAGCAGGGCGAGATCGCCGGCGTCCACTTCGAGGGCCCCTTCATCTCCCCCTGCCGCAAGGGCGCCCACGCCGAGGACCTTCTGCGCGACCCGCACCCCGCGGACGTCCGCAAGCTGATCGAGGCGGCCCGGGGCCAGGCCAAGATGGTCACGCTGGCCACCGAGCTCCCCGGCGGCCTGGACTCCGTACGCCTCCTGGCCGAACAGGGCGTGATCGCGGCGATCGGCCACACGGACGCGACCTACGAACAGACGGTCCAGGCCATCGACGCGGGCGCCACGGTCGCCACCCACCTCTTCAACGCGATGCCGCCCCTCGGCCACCGCTCCCCCGGCCCCATCGCCGCGCTCCTGGAGGACGACCGGATCACGGTCGAGCTGATCAACGACGGCACGCATCTGCACCCCGCCGCATTCCAGCTGGCGTTCCACCACGCGGGCGCGGACCGCGTGGCGTTCATCACGGACGCGATGGACGCGGCCGGTTTCGGCGACGGCCGCTACTGGCTCGGCCCGCTGGAGGTGGAGGTCGCCGACGGCGTGGCCCGCCTGGTCGAGGACGGCACCATCGCAGGCTCCACCCTCACCCTGGACCGCGCCTTCAAACGCGCGGTCACGGTCGACGGCCTGTCGGTCGAGGACGCGGTGCAGGCCCTCTCGGCGACCCCCGCCCGCCTCCTCGGCATGTCCGACCGCATCGGCACCCTGGAGCCGGGCAAGGACGCGGACCTCGTCCTCCTGGACGCCGACTTCGACCTCAAGGGCGTGATGCGCCGGGGCGAATGGGTGGTCGGTCCCCAACTGCACTGATCCGTCCCGCAGTCGGGAGACGGTGGCCGAGTCCAGGACTGGGCCGACCGCCGTCTCTTTGGCATGATCGACCCTCCGGAAGTTTCACGGCAGCAAGCGCATGTCTCTGTATCGGGGGAGGTCGACCAGGTGATCCTCACGGTCACGCTGAACACCGCTCTCGACATCACCTACCGCGTACGGTCCCTCCGGCCGCACGCCTCCCACCGCGTCTCCGAGGTGACGGAACGCCCCGGCGGCAAGGGCGTCAACGTGGCCCGGGTCCTCGCGGCCCTCGGCCACGAGGTGACGGTGACGGGATTCACGGGCGGTGCGACGGGCCGGGTCGTGCAGGAACTGCTCGCGCCGGTGCCGGGCCTGGTGGACGCGCTGGTCCCGATCACGGGCGCGACCCGCCGCACGATCGCCGTGGTCGACGACCGGTCCGGCGACACGACCCAACTCAACGAACCCGGCCCCATGGTCACCCCCACCGAGTGGTCGGCCTTCCAGGAGGCCTACGAGACGCTGCTCCCCACCGCCTCCGCCGTGGCCCTGTGCGGCAGCCTCCCGCCGGGCGTCCCGGTGGGCGCGTACGCCGGGCTGATCCGCACGGCCAGGTCCGCCGGCGTCCCGGTCCTGCTGGACACGAGCGGCGAACCCCTGCGCCGTGGTGTCGCCGCCCGCCCCGACATCATCAAGCCCAACGCGGAAGAACTGGCAGAACTGACGGGCTCCCACGACCCCTTGCGAGCCACCCAGGACGCCCGCCGCCGGGGTGCGCGCGCGGTGGTCGCGTCCCTGGGCGCGGAAGGCCTCCTGGCGGCATCCCCCGAGGGCCGCTGGCGCGCCACCCCACCAGCCCTCCTCCGAGGCAACCCGACAGGCGCGGGCGACTCGGCGGTCGCGGGCCTGCTCTCGGGCCTGGTGGAGCACCTTCCCTGGCCGGACCGCCTGACCCGGGCGACGGCCTTGTCGGCGGCGACAGTCTCGGCGCCGGTTGCGGGGGAGTTCGACCGGAGGGTCTACGAGGAGCTGCTGGGGCGAGTCACGGTGACGAGCGAGGCTTCTGCGGCGTAACGCACGCTCGGCGTATTAGCTCGTCCGGTTGCCCTTCTTGAGGTAGAGCTGGTCGAGGACCGCGTCGCACTGGTTGCCCTCGTTGCAGGCGAGCTCGATGGTGTTCGTGCCCTTGTTCAGGTTCACGGTGGCGTAGGTGTTCTTCCAGCCCTGTTCCCAGTCGCCCTTGGGTGTGTTCCCGAAGTTCTTCATGCTCAAGGGCCTGGAGAGGGCGTCGCCGTTGACCACCAGGGTCGCGTTGGCGTCCGTGCCCGGGACGCCGTAGTTCACGTAGAGCGTGTAGGTGCCGGCCTTGTCGATGCCGTCCACCGTCCAGGTGACCTTGGCACCGACCTGGTTGAAGCCCGTCACATAGACCCCGCCGTCGGCCTTCGCGCCCTTGAACTCCGACGCGGTCGACATGCCGGGGCTGAGGCGCAGGGTCTTCGCGTCGACCTTCGGCAGCTCGACCTGGCTCGCCGCGCTCTTGCTGGCCGACGGAGTCGGCTCGGCGCTCTGGGACTGGCTCTGGTCGGAGCCCGCCTGGTCCTCGGGCTTCTTGTCGTCCTTGTCACCGCCCACCATGGCCACGCCGATGCCGATCACGACCGCCGCGACCACCGCGACCGCGCCGATCAGCAGGCCCTTGGTGTTCGGGCCGCGGCCGCCGCGGCCGCCCCCGCCGCCGGGCACCTGGTGCTGGGGGGCCGTGGCGGCTCCGCCGCCGCCCGGCAGCGTCTCCGGCGCCGCGTAGTGCGCGTTCGGCTGGCTGTACGCACCCTGCTGCTGCGGAACCTGACCGTAGGCCGCGGTCTGACCCGCGCCCGCCTGCGGCTGCTGGCCGTAGGAACGCGTGCCCACCGCCCGCACCCTGTTGACCGAGTTCGGGTAGCCGTAGCCCCCGGACGGCGGCTGGGCTCCGTTGGCCTGCCCGTCGGCGTAGAGATAGCCGAACGGGTCGTCGTCCTCGGGCGTGCTCGCGCCGTTGTTGCCGGGCGTCATCCCTTGGTCTCCTCAGTCAGGTGCGGTGCGAATGCGGTACGGGTCGTGAGAGAGCGAGCCTACCCGCTCCCAGTGACCCAAACGGGTGACTCAGACCGCATCAACTCGCTGACCTCGGGTTCACCCGGCGCGTCTGTGTTGTTTGGGACGAGATCGTTTCTCGACGTACATCCGCTCGTCAGCGGACTTCAACACTTCGTCCGCCGTCATTCCACAGTGTGCCCATCCGATGCCGAAACTGGCGCCGACCCGGACGGCACGCCCCTCGGCGCGGATGGGCTGGATGATCTCGTTGCGGAGGCGGACCGCGAGGTCCTGCGCGTCGGCCCGGCCGAGCCCGTCCGCGAGGATGACGAATTCGTCACCCCCGAGCCGGGCGACCGTGTCGCCGTCCCGGACGCCGCCGCTCAGCCTCCGGGCGACCTCGATGAGAACCGCGTCACCCGCGTTGTGCCCGAACCGGTCGTTGATCGACTTGAAGCCGTCGAGGTCGCAGAAGAGGACCGCGAGCCCCTTCGTACCGTCGTCGTGGTCGCCGTCCGGGGCGACGGTGTGCACATGGTGGTCGTAGGCGTCGTACGGCTCGGCGCCCTGCCGGAAGTCGAAGCCGGGGCCGACGACGTCGAAGGCGGGGTGGCCGTAGGCCGCGTCATGGGACTCGGCGACGGCGGAGTGCGGGGGCGCGGCACGCTGGCAGAGCCGCGACGACAAGCGGGAGCGCAGCTCGGCGGAGTTCGGCAGGCCGGTGAGCGAGTCGTGCGAGGCGCGGTGGGCGAGCTGCAGCTCGCGGCGCTTGCGTTCCTCGATGTCCTCGACGTGGGTGAGGAGGAAGCGCGGCCCGTCGGCGGCGTCCGCGACGACGGAGTTCCGGAGGCTGACCCAGACGTAGGTGCCGTCCCGGCGGCCGAGGCGGAGTTCCGCGCGGCCGCCCTCCGCCGAGGTCCGCAGCAGGGTGCCTATGTCCTCGGGGTGGACCAGGTCGGAGAAGGAGTAGCGGCGCATCGCGGAGGCCGGGCGGCCCAGCAGCCGGCACAGCGCGTCGTTGGTGCGCAGGATCCGGCCGTGCTGGTCGCCGCCCATCTCGGCGATGGCCATGCCGGACGGCGCGTACTCGAAGGCCTGCCTGAAGCTTTCCTCACTGGCCCGCAGCGCCTGCTGCTCGCGCTCCAGCCGGACGAGGGCGCGCTGCATGTTGGCGCGCAGCCGGGCGTTGCTGATCGCGATGGCGGCCTGGAAGGCGTACATCTGGAGGGCCTCGCGGCCCCAGGCGCCGGGGCGGCGGCCGTTGCGCGGGCGGTCCACGGAGAGCACGCCGATCAGCTCGCCGCACGCCGCGCTGCCCTGCGGTCCGGGCGCGTACATGGGCGCGAAGAGCCGGTCGGCCGGGTGCCACTCGTCCTCGAAGCGGGGCGCGGGGCCGTCGGTGTACCACTGCGGGACGTCGTCGTCGTCGAGGACCCAGCCCTCGGTGTGCGGTATGAACACCAGGTCGCCCCAGTGCTCGCCCATGCCGAGGCGGCGTTCCCAGGACTCGCGCGAGCCGACGCGGCCGGTGATGAGGGCCTCGGCGGCGGGGTTACCGGCGAAGGCGGCGACGACGAGATCGCCGTCGGGGCGGACGAGGTTCACGCACGCCATCTCGTACCCGAGAGCGGCGACGACGCCCTCCGCGACGGTCTGCAGTGTGTCCGCCAGGCTGCGGGCCGTGTTCATGTCGGCCATGACCTGGTGCAGTTGTCGCAGGGACGCAAGACGGACGTAGGGCTCCGACTCGGTCTCCATGCTCGCCCTCCCCCCGAGTACCTCGCAGCGAATCAAGAATCAAGGGTTCTCATCGGCGTACGTCCTGGCAGCTTCCCCGCCACTGAATCACAGCGCGCTGCTCACTCGGTACACAGGGTCAACAATTCCTGCCCCTTGTGACTCAAGTCACAGGTAAAGCTGAACAATTGCCGGGAGTTTCTGCGTTCTTCACGTGCGTCTACCGAACGCAATTTTGTCAGGTTGCGCACATATTCTTCCCGGGGTCCATCGCGAGTCCTAAGACCCTGATCGGGCGGGAGTCCGATGCGTGGCGCGCGGGGCGGAGATTAGCGTTTCGGGTGTGCCGAACACTCCCTCTGCCACGTCCCCGATCATTCCGTCACCCGCCTCCGGGCATGCTGAGGGGGTGAGCAACGACGAGTTCCGCGCCGCCATGTCCCGGCTGGCCTCGGGCGTGGTCCTGGTGACCGCGCAGGAGCCGCCGCTCGACCCGGACGACCCCTCGGCGCCGGGCAGCGAGGACGTGGGCATGACGGCCACCGCCTTCATGTCGGTGTCCCTGGACCCGCCCATGGTGCTGGTGAGCCTGCGCGAGGGCTCCCGCATGGACGATTTGCTCGACGAACAGCCCCAGTGGGCGGTCTCCGTGCTGTCCGAGAGCCAGCGGCACATCGCGGGCCGGTTCGCCATGAAGGGCCGGGTCAGCGACCGGCTGCTGTTCGCCGACATCCCGTACACGCGCGGCGAGTACACCGGGGCGCCCCTGGTGGGCGGCGCCCTGGCAGTCCTGGAGTGCCGCACCGAGCAGCGCGTGCCGGCGGGCGACCACACGCTGGTCATCGGCCGTGTGCTGACCGCCCGCGTACCGAGCGCGGAGGGCGGGCCGCTGACGTACTTCCGGGGGCGGTACCGGCACTTGGGGTGACCCGGGAAATCCCGTGGCCGCCTCGGCGCGGGCGTCCCTAGGGTGCCCGGATGACGATTCCCGCACCCCGGCTCGAAGAGATCACCGCCGGGAACCTCGACACCGCCCTCGGCATCCGCGTCCGCCCCCACCAGGAACACGCGGTCGCCCCGGTCGTGAAGTCAGAAGTTCTACGTCACATGGCACCCGGGCCCGAACGGCCCCGCCGTAGGGGTACTGAAGCTGGACTAGCTCCAGCCCTGCGCCGACCGGCCGCGCTTGGTCTCCGAGCGCTGCTTCTTCTCGCGCAGCCGGCGCTCGTTGATGCCCCGGGGGATCCGGGTCGCCTTGCGGGGCTTGGGCGGGGGCGCGGTGGCCTCGGCCAGGAGGGCGGCGAGGCGTACGGCGGCGGACTCGCGGTTGCGCCACTGGGAGCGGTGCTCGGAGGACCGTACGGTGACGACTCCGTCGACCAGGCGCCCGGCCAGCCGCTCCAGCGCCCGCTGCTTCCACACCTCGGGCAGTGCCTCGGTCTTCGCCAGGTCGAAGCTGAGCTCGACCTTCGAGTCACTGGTGTTGACGTGCTGTCCGCCGGGCCCCGAGGAGCGCGAGAAACGCCACAGGAGCTCGGCCTCGGGCAGGGAGACGGAGCCGCGGATGACGTGGGGACCAGACATGCCATCCATGTTCCCTCTCCTGTCCGGTCCACGTCATCCCAATAATCGCGAGTAAAGAAAGTAAAGGAGCTGGAACCTCGCGTACCCCTCTCCACGTTCAGGGGGTAGCTGTAGCTTCTTTGCCGTACTGCCGTACGTAACGAGGGAAGGGACTCCCAACAATGGCTGTAAGCCTGTCCAAGGGTGGCAACGTCTCGCTCACCAAGGAGGCTCCGGGCCTGACCGACGTCACCGTGGGCCTCGGCTGGGACGTCCGCACCACCACCGGCACGGACTTCGACCTCGACGCCTCCGCGATCGCGGTCAACACGCAGGGCAAGGTCTACTCGGACGCCCACTTCGTGTTCTTCAACAACAAGCAGACCCCGGACAACACGATCGTCCACACCGGTGACAACCGCACGGGTGAGGGCGCCGGCGACGACGAGGCGATCAACGTCAACCTCGCCGCCCTCCCGGCCGACATCGAGAAGATCGTCTTCCCGGTGTCCATCTACGACGCGGAGAACCGCTCGCAGAACTTCGGCCAGGTCCGCAACGCCTACATCCGCATCGTCAACCAGGCCGGCGGCGCCGAGATCGCCCGCTACGACCTGTCGGAGGACGCGGCCACGGAGACGGCCATGGTCTTCGGCGAGCTGTACCGCAACGGCGCGGAGTGGAAGTTCCGCGCAGTCGGCCAGGGCTACGCCTCGGGCCTGGTCGGCATCGCCCAGGACTTCGGCGTGAACGTCTGACGGACGCCGAGCCGCCTTTGGCGGCGGAGCCCCCCGGCCTTGCAAAGGGCCCGGGGGCTCTGCCCTTTCTTGGGGGCGCGGGGCCGTTTCGATCTGCGGCTCCGCCGCGCGGGCGCGACCAGCCACAACGCACCCGCAGACCCGCATGCGCTCAAGCACCCACGGCGCTTCGGCTCCCTCAGGGCCGCTCCGGCTTCCCCTCCCCGTACAGCCACTCCTCCCAGATCCCCTCGAAGTCCTCCCCGGGCACCCGCTCCTCGACATACGCCGTGAACTCGGCCGTATCCGCGTTCCCATGCCGATGCTCCGCCGCCCACCCCCGCAGGATGCCGAAGAACCTGTCGTCACCCACGGACTGACGGACCTTGTGGAGGACCATCGCGCCACGCTGGTAGACGGGGTCCCCGGAGATGTTCGCGGCATCCGAGGGCTTCGCGGGCGGGAACGCCCAGAGGTCCTTGTACGTCTTCTCCCCGTTCTCGTACAGCGCGTCGAAGGACTCCTGCGCGCTCTCCCCGCCGTGGTCCTCCCGCCACAGCCACTCCGCGTACGTCGCGAAGCCCTCGTTGAGCCACATGTCGCGCCAGCTCTCCGGTGTGACGGAGTCGCCGTACCACTGGTGGGCGAGTTCGTGGACGAGGAGGGTGAGGCCGGGGGCGCCGGGGAAGACGGGCCGGGTCTGGCTCTCCAGGGCGTAGCCGACCTCGGCCGCTCGGTCGACGATCGCACCGGCGGAGGAGAAGGGGTAGGGGCCGAATCGCCGCTCCGCCCAGCGCAGGATCTCGGGGATGCGCGCGAGCACCGCCCGGCTCGCCTCCCGCTCCGCCGGATCGACGGCCGTGTACACGGGCAGACCGCCCCGGGCCGTGGAGCGGGCGATGTCGTAGCGGCCGATCGCGAGCGTGGCGAGGTAGCTCGCCATCGGCTCGGCGGAGTGCCAGCTGAACGTCGTACGGCCGCCCTTCGCTGTCGTGACGTCGCGCAACTCCCCGTTGGAGACCGCCCGGAGCCCGCGCGGCACGGTCACCGTGAGGTCGTACGACGCCTTGTCGGACGGGTGGTGGTTGCCGGGGAACCACGCCATGGACCCCGTCGGCTCCCCCAGCGCGAGCGCTCCGTCGGTGGTGCGCAGCCAGCCCTCCTGGGAGCCGTCGGGGTCGGTGACGGTCTCGGGCGCCCCGGAGTACCGGACGGTCACGCGGAACGTCTCGTCCCGGCCGAGGTCCTTGCGCGGCCGGACGGTGAGCTCCTGCCCGGCGCGGTTCCAACGGGCCGTCTCGCCGCCGACGGTGACCTTGCCGACGTCCAGGCCGATCAGGTCGAGGTTGAACGCGGTGAGGTCCTTGGTCGCCCGCGCGGTGAGCGTGGCCGTGCCGGTGAGGTGGTGG
Organism: Streptomyces sp. NPDC055506; assembly: GCF_053643595.1. Classification (NCBI taxonomy): domain Bacteria; kingdom Bacillati; phylum Actinomycetota; class Actinomycetes; order Kitasatosporales; family Streptomycetaceae; genus Streptomyces; species Streptomyces sp. NPDC055506. The sequence goes on from NZ_JBSHKH010000002.1 coordinate 168,357, forward strand.
GCGTCGGGGTCGTAGGAGAGGCGCAGGCCGTAGTGGGTGACGTCGTAGCCGCCGTTGCCTGCCTTCGGGAAGTACGGGTCGTGTACGCCGGAGCCGCCCGGGGTGCCGTGGACCCCGGCGCCGCAGGCCGTGAGGGCGAGGGCGGAGACGAGCAGGGAGGGGACGAGACGTACGGACCGGGCCACGATCTCGATCCTATGGGGGGCGTGACAGCATCACTCCCGTGCTCGACATCGGCTACGCCCTCTCCAACCGCTTCCCCGACCCGCCGCAGACCGACTACCGCCGCGCGGACGTCCGCGCCCTGCGGCACGACCTGTTCTGCGGTGACGTCTACCTGGCGGACACCAAGACGGACCACGAGGTGTCCACAGCCTGGGGATGGGTTCCGGTGCTCGACTTCGCGTGGGCGCTGTGCGACATCGTGGAGCGGATCGACCGGGACCCGGCGGGCTCGCGGGCATCCCGGCCGCAGCGGGCGGAGCTGGACTTCACCGAGTCGACCGACCGGATGCTGTTCGAGCGCCGCTTCGGGTGGGTGGACATCGAGGCCGACTGGATGCGAGCGGAGGAGCCCCCGCTCACCGTCTCCCACACCGAACTGCGCCGCGAGTCCCGGGACTTCCTGCACGATCTGATCGCCGACCTCACCGATCTGCACGACGACCTCGCCGAGAACCCGGCGATCTGGACCCTCCAGGCCCGCTTTCCCAGGGTCTCCTGAGGGCGGTCCGCCCCGGGCTGCCACGATCACCGTGCGACGACCGGCGACGGACACGGGGAGAACGGGAACATGAGCCAGGGGTGCGTGACCTACGGCCTGAACTACACGACGACGCCACCGGTCATCGTCAGCGGAGAAGGGCTTTCGCGGGGCACCATCGTCCGGCTCCACCGCGACCCCGACAGCCCCGCACCGGACCGGCTCCGCTCCCTGCGGGCCTTCCATGTGCGCGCGGAGGACTGGGCGCCGGTCGCCCGGGTCGTGACGGAGCAGCCCCTGGGGTCACGGCTGAGCGGACGCCCGGCGGTGTACCACGTCCTGGATCCGTACGGCGCCCCGCTCGGGCGGATCACCCTGCGGCGGCGCCGGGCCTTCCGGTGGGGCCGCAAGCGCTGGACCGTGGAACCGGCCGCGGGGCCGGTCCTCCAGGGGTATCAGGGGCGTCTGTGGAGCTGGCTGCTGTGGTGGCCGTTCGGGCTGCCGGTCTATCTCCTCTTCCTGCTCCTGGCCCTGATGGCGGCGGTCGACGACGGCTTCCGTCCGCCCCGACGCATCACCTGGCGGGACGGCTCCCACCGCGCCCACCTCGTCTTCCGCGCGGTGGCCGAGGACTACCGGCTGCTGAGGCACGAACTCGACCCCCGTCTGGTCCACGCCCTCATAGGGCTGCACCAGTCCCACGACTGGCCGGAGCGGGCGGGGTCAGGCGGCTGGTACGAGTGGTGAGCGTGCGGCGGTCAGCGCGCGGCGATGTGCATACGGCGATCAGCCCTCCACCCTGATCCCCCACTCCACCGCCAGCACCGGTGCCAGATCCAGCAGTTGCGCCGTACTGATCACCGCCCCCGAGAGCCGGTCGAGGCCCCGGCTGATCTCCAGCGACGCGGCCCCGCGCAGGTCGACGTCCACGAGGGTCGCCGCGTGCAGGTCGGCCCCCTTCAGGGCGCAGTCCACGAACTCCACCCGCTCCAGGCGTGCGCCCCCGAAGTCCGGCTCGACGAGGACACAGCCCTCGAAGACGACGTCTCTGAGCCGGGCCGTGCGCAGATTCAGATAGTCGATCTTGCCGCCGCGGATCAGCACCCGCTCCAGCACCGCCCCGTGCAACTGCGGTCCCCCGAGGCGGGCGTCGGTCAGCTCCACGTCCCGCAGGGTCGCCTCGGCGAGGTCGGTGCCGACGCCCCGGACGCCGGTGAGGGCCGAGTCCAGGAACCGGGCATGCCGCAGCCGGGTCTCGTCCAGCGCGCAGCCCGTCAGCGCACAGTCCATGAATCGGGCCCCCGCCCCGTCCTGCCCGGTGAGGTCCGCGTCCTTGAACTCCAGCCCGTCATAGTCCCCGTCCGGCTCCAGCCCACCGCCCCCGTACGGCTCCAGCCCGGGCAGCCGCACCTCCGGTCGCCGCGCGCCCTTCACACCCGTACCGCCCGCCGCTCTCCTCGCCATGCCCCCATGCTGCACCCCACCACTGACAACACCCCCTGACCTGCGCGAACACCGGCCATGTCACATTCCGGGCCCCGCGGGCTGTCGTAATCCCGAAGGCGATTGCCGGAGGCGCCCTCGCCTTCCTGTCGCGACCTCAGGCCCCAGGGAGATCCAAGCCATGCACCGCATCACCGTCATCGGCGGAGGCTTCGCCGGACTGACCGCCGCCATCACCGCCGCCGAGGCGGGCGTCAAGGTCACCCTCCACGAAGCCCACCACACCCTCGGCGGCCGGGCCCGCACCGCCGAGGGCCCGTACCGCACGAACGAGGGCCCGCACGCCCTCTACAGCGGCGGCCCGCACTGGGCCTGGCTCAGGCAGCGCGACCTGCTCGGCCCGCTCGCCCCGATCCCGCCCCTGGAAGGTGCCCGGCTACGGCTGCGCCACCACGGAGTGCTGCGCCGCACCCCGCCCTTCCCGATGCTGAAGCTGCTGCGCCGGACCGCCCGGCAGGCGCCCGTGGACGTCGACTTCCTGACCTGGGCGACCGGCATCGCGGGCGAGGAGGGCGCCCGGGCCGCCGCCCACTACTCCGCCGTCGCCCTCTTCCACCACGACCCCGGCTCCCTGTCGGCCGCGTTCGTGCAGGAGCGCCTGCGCCGGGCCACCAAGCTGCCGCCCGAGGCCCATTACCCGCGCGGCGGCTGGGCCAGCCTCATCGACCGGATGGCCGCCCGGGCCTGGAATCTGGGCGTGCGGATGGAGACCCTGTCCCGCGTCGACACGCTCCCCACCGACACGCCCGTCGTCGTCGCCACCTCCCTCGACGCCGCCCGGCGTCTGCTCGGCGACCCCTCCCTGACCTGGCCGAGCGGCCGTACCGCCCTCGTCGACCTGGCCGTGCGCACGCGGCGCGGGGACGCCTTCGCGGTCTCCGACCTGGACGCGCCCGGCTGGCTCGAACGCTTCACCGCCCAGGACCGCAGTCTCGCCCGGGCCGGTGAGCAGCTCATCCAGGGGCAGATCCCCCTCGCCCCGCACGAGTCCAAGGCCGACGGCACCGCCCGCGCCGAGCAGCTCCTCGACCTGGGGTTCCCGGGCTGGCGCGAGCGGGTCACCTGGCGGCGCGAGTCCGTCGCGGCGGGCCGTACGGGCGCGGTCGACCTGCCCGGCACCAGCTGGCGCGACCGGCCCGCCGTGGACCGGGGCGACGGTGTCTACCTGGCCGGCGACCAGGTCGCGGCCCCCGGAGTGCTGTCGGAGGTCTCCTTCAACAGCGCCCTGACGGCGGTGTCCCTGGCCCTCGGCCGGCGGGAGCTTGACCTCAAGCAAGCTTGAGGTTGAAGGCTGGGGTCCACCGGGCGCCCCCTCGGCGCCCACCCGGCGATCCCACGAGGAGCTCCCATGCACGCCATCCGCCTGCACGCCTTCGGCCCGGCCGAGAACCTCACCTACGAGCAGGTCGAGGACCCCCGGCCAGGCCCGGGTCAGGTCCGTATCGCCGTACGGGCGGCCGGCGTCCACCTCCTGGACGCCGCCCTGCGCGAGGGCATGCGGGGCGGACCGGCGACCGAGCCGACGCCTCTCCCCACCATCCCGGGCCGCGAGGTCGCCGGCGTCGTCGAGTCCCTGGGCGAGGGCGTCGCGGACCTGTGGCTCGGCAAGCGGGTCGTCGCCCACCTCGGCTTCGTCCCCGGCGGGTACGCCGAACTGGCCGTCACCGCGGTCGAACGCCTGCATGAGATCCCGGAGAACCTGGACTTCGCCGAGGCCGTCGCCATGATCGGCACGGGCCGTACGGCGATGGGGATCCTCCAGTTCGCCGAGCTCGGCCCCGACTCGGTGGCCGTCGTCCCGGCCGCCGCCGGAGGCATCGGCACGCTTCTCGTGCAGTACGCCAAGAACGCCGGCGCGACCGTCATCGGCCTCGCGGGCGGACCGGAGAAGATCGCCCGCGTGCAGGCGAACGGTGCCGATCTCGCCGTCGACTACCGGGACCCGGCCTGGCCCGCGAAGGTCCGCGCCCACCTAGGCGGCCGGACCGCGACCGTCGTCTTCGACGGCGTCGGCGGCGACGTGGCCCGCGAGGCCGTCGCGCTCCTCGGCCCCGGCGGCAAGCACATCGTCTTCGGCTGGTCCGGCCAGGGCATCCTCGACGGCGAGCCCTACCTCGTCGACGGCGTCTCCGAACAGGTCCTCGGCCCCGCGATGCTGGGGAAGGCCGGCGGCCCCGACCCCCTGCGCACCCTCGAACTGCGCGCCCTCACCGAGGCCGCCACCGGCCGGCTCACCCCGGCCGTCCAGCGGTTCCCGCTCCACGAGGCCGCGGCCGCGCACCGGGCGCTGGAGAACCGTGGCACGACGGGCAAGGTGGTCCTGGAACCCACCCCCCGCTAATTCACATGACCCGCCCAGCGCACCCCACTACCGTGCGGAAAGTGATCGACATTCCAAGCGAACTGGCGGCATCACAGGAGAAGTTCAACGGCGAAGCGGGCCGCGCCTTCATCGCCGGACTACCGGAACAGACGGCCCGCTTCCTCGACCACTGGAAGCTGAAACCCGACGGACCCCCCATGCACGGCGTGTCCGCCCTGGTCCTCCCGGTCCTCCGCCCCGACGGCACCCCCGCGGTCCTCAAGCTCCAGATCCTCGACGAGGAGAGCGAAGGCGAACCGGTGGCGCTGCGCGCCTGGAACGGCGACGGAGCGGTCCGCCTCCTCGACCACGACGAGCCCACCGGCACCATGCTGCTGGAACGCCTCGACGAGACCCGCATGCTGTCCCACGTGCCGGACACCCACCGGGCCGTCGTCACGATCGCGGAGCTCCTCGCCCACCTCACCGCCTTCCCCGCCCCGCCCTGCCTGCGCTCCCTCGGCGATGTCGCCCGGGCCATGCTCGACCAGACCCCGTGGGCCCTCGACCGCATCCCCGACCCCGAGTCCCGCCGCCTGGTCGCCGACTGCGCCGCCGCCGTACGCGAGGTCGTCGACGAGCCCGGCGACCGCCTCCTGCACTGGGACCTCCACTTCGACAACGTCCTCGCCTCCGGCCGCGCCCCCTGGCTGGCGATCGACCCCAAGCCCCTGGCCGGCGATCCCGGCTTCGAACTGTGGCCAGCCCTCGACAACCGCTTCGACCCCGACGACATCCGCTGGCGCTTCGACGCCATGACCGCCACCCTCGCCCTGGACCGCCCCCGAGCCCGGGCCTGGACCCTCGGCCGCCTCCTCCAGAACGCCCTGTGGGACATCGAGGACGACCGCCCCATCGACAAGACCCAACTCGAGATCGCCCGCATCCTGCGCACCCCGTGAATCCGCAGCCCACGAATCCACAACCCACGAAAAAGCCCAGGCCCGGAAAGATCCGGCCTGGGCGATGAAGAGCCCCCTGTCGGATTCGAACCGACGACTTACGCATTACAAGTAACACCGGCGGACGTTGCTGGAGTCACGGCGCGTTGAGACCAGAACTGAGACCAGCACGAGTGGCGCACGGCTCGCCTGCCACTCCGGCCGCCGAGGGCGCCAAAGCACCAGAACCTTGCCGACGGGTGGCCCTGCTGATGGACAGGCTTGGCCCCATAAGCAGAAAGGCCCCGGATCACTCCGCAACTTGTTACATGCAGGCAGCGAGATTGGTCGATGCAGTTCTCCACCGTGCACACAGCTACGCTCCGCACCAGATACTAGATGCGGAGCGTAGCCGTTCCAGCTGCCTACTTGGCTAGTTCATCAATCCGCCAGCCGACGATCCCGGATGATCCCGCAAGGCCGTCGACGTCGATCTCTATCTGTGCCGGGGCATCCGTAACACGTTGACGGACTGGGACACTGTCGCACGCCACCGTCTGACGCGTCGGGCGTTTGACAGTCACAGTGAGGCGAACCTCTCCTGCTCCCGAGCAGACAACTGCCAGCGTGTATGACTTGCCGTTCGACAGGGCCGGGCGGGTGTGGATTCCGTCGCTTGCGCGTTCCAAGCCTGACTCTACGAACAGGTCGCCGGTGTCGTCCGCCTCCCCAATTCCTAGCGCCTCTTCCGCCTGCTTCTCCAGAACCTTCCTCCGGTCACTCGACACAGAGGGTGAAGCGCTCGGCTTGGGGTTCTTTGACGGCCCGCCCTTATCCTCCGAGTCGCCACTGCATCCAACGAGGAAAGCAGTAGACAGGATCGGGACGAGGAAGGTAGCACTGCGGCGCGTAAACCATTTGCCACAGATCATGTCCGGGTTTCCCAGTAACGCCATCCGACCTCCTTGGTCGGCATCTTCACGCTACCGGACCCAAGCTTTTTCTTGCCGCAGCGATTAGCACTGGTTTCATACTTCACCCAGTTATACTTCTCACCCCAGGTGCCGTATTGCAAGTGCCCGTAGCGCCCGCTCTTGATGTGGCGGGTGTACCTGTGCCCCGTTGAAATTCCGACCTCGCCAACCACCTTGGCGCCAAACTCTGCCTTGGCCTTCGCGAGGAGGGCGCCGGCCTCGAACGAGGCGCTCCCGCTCACCTCAAGCCCGATCTTGCCGGATTTCAGGACCTCGACGCTCATCGTCCCGCCCGGTCCATCCTTGTATGAGGTGCCGTTCCACCAGGACGGGATGTGATAGTTCTTCTTACGTCCAGAGAGCGCATACCACTTCTTGTAGGGATTGTCGCAACGTTGCGTCCCTACATCACCCTCGTCCGCCACTTCTGGAAGAGCGTTGAGCTCCCTCTCGGCGGCCATCTCTTGGGCCGACATCACAAGCCCCTCGACCGCAATACTGCTCGTCTCCTGGGTTACAATTTGATCTGGCGTGACTTCCTCAGGAGCTGTGCCAACCGGCTCCTCAACCGCAGAGGAAGTAGCAGTCATTACTGCTCCGAGGGTCAACACTGTGGCCGAAACAAGTAAGCGTCGCACGGGTGCTCTACGCAAGTGGATTCCCCTCCCTTGCCGCCTGGATTGGCGGACTGAGGGGAATATATAGCGTGACTGCTGCACCAGTCCGACAATTGTTGATCTACTGAGGGAAACTTGAGGTTGGCGAAGCAGTTGATTCAGAGCCTCTGCGGCCCGCGCTGCCACGTGTCGAACCCGGCACCCCTGATCAGGCCGAACGTGTCGCAGCAAGCCAGCCCTCGGGGAACCTTCCTTAGGATTGCGGACGCTTTGAAGGCCCGGATCGCGGCCGACCCGGACATGACGGAGCTTCCATCCCTGGCTGAGGTCATGCGCGACCACAGGGTCTCGCGCGGGCTCGCCCTCCGCGCATTCGGTGTGCTGCGGCAGGACGGCGTAGCCGAACCGGCACCGGGCGAACGGTGGCGCGTCATGCGCTCGGGCATTCGAGTCGACCGGCTGCCGCTCGATCAGCGCATCGCCGACATCATCACGGCTGAAGGGCTCGCATCTGAGACCACAACGGAGACCGGGGACCGCCGTGCGGCCCGCGCCCTGCGCCGCCGTCGCGTCCGCTGAACGAAAAACCCCAGGTCAGAGAACACCTGGCCTGGGGCAGAAAGAGCCCCCTGTCGGATTCGAACCGACGACCTACGCATTACAAGTGCGTTGCTCTGGCCAGCTGAGCTAAGGAGGCCCGTACGGGTGTGCACCCGTACGTGCCCGAGCAGTGTACCCAGGTCCCCGAGGGGCCCCGTCGAAAATTTCCGCGAAGTTCACAGGCCCGGAGGTACTGACAGACCAGGTGAACGCCAGGTACGGTCCTGAGCCAGTTCACACGCGTGGACTACACCACAACGGACTTCCCGTCGTGGCACCGCCTTCCTACTCGGATCGTCCGGCACGTTCCTGCCGGTAGAAGGGGTTCGTTCATCATGGCCACTGTCTCGTTCGACAAGGCGACCCGGATCTACCCGGGCACCGAAAAGCCCGCTGTTGACGCGCTGGAGATCGACATCGAGGACGGCGAGTTCCTCGTCCTCGTCGGCCCGTCCGGCTGCGGCAAGTCCACCTCGCTCCGCATGCTCGCGGGGCTCGAGGACGTCAACGCCGGCGCCATCCGCATCGGCGACCGCGACGTCACCCACCTGCCGCCGAAGGACCGGGACATCGCCATGGTGTTCCAGAACTACGCGCTCTACCCGCACATGACCGTCGCCGACAACATGGGCTTCGCGCTCAAGATCGCCGGCGTCAACAAGGCGGAGATCCGGCAGAAGGTCGAGGAGGCCGCGAAGATCCTCGACCTCACCGACTACCTGGACCGCAAGCCGAAGGCGCTCTCCGGTGGTCAGCGCCAGCGTGTCGCCATGGGCCGCGCCATCGTGCGTGAGCCGCAGGTGTTCCTCATGGACGAGCCGCTGTCCAACCTGGACGCCAAGCTCCGCGTCAGCACCCGTACGCAGATCGCGAGCCTGCAGCGCCGCCTCGGCATCACCACCGTCTACGTCACCCACGACCAGGTCGAGGCCATGACGATGGGCGACCGGGTGGCGGTCCTCAAGGACGGTCTGCTCCAGCAGATCGACACCCCGCGCAACATGTACGACAAGCCCGCCAACCTCTTCGTGGCCGGCTTCATCGGCTCCCCCGCGATGAACCTGGTCGAGGTGCCGATCACCGACGGCGGCGTGAAGTTCGGCAAGTCGGTCGTGCCGGTGCAGCGCGACGCGATCGCCGCCGCCACCGACAAGACCGTCACCGTCGGTGTCCGCCCGGAGCACTTCGACGTGTCGGACGCCGAGCAGGGCCTCGCGGTCACCGTCAACGTCGTCGAGGAGCTCGGCGCCGACGCCTACGTCTACGGCACCGCGAAGGTCGGCGACGACTCCAAGGACCTCGTCGTCCGCGTCAGCGGCCGTGACGTCCCGGAGAAGGGCAGCCAGCTGCACATCGTGCCCCGCTCCGGCGAGACCCACGTGTTCTCGACGTCGACCGGCGCCCGCCTGTCCGACTGACGGCAACCGCAAACACCCAACCCCGGGTAATTCACCCAGGTTGACGAAGAAGGCCCCGCAGAGCGCTGCGGGGTCTTTCTCGTTGTCGACAAATACCCCGGCAGACCGGACGTTTCGAGCAGTGTGCGTCAACGCCCTACCCAAAAAAGGGCCCTCTCTCATCCCCCGAACCGGTGACTAAATGTCTACAAACCATTACCCCGCGCTACCCTCACACGCGTGAAGCACTCCACTACCCAACAGACGCGACGCGGCCGGGGCCCCGCCCGCCGGATCGGCCGCACCCTCGCTTTCGTCCTGCCCGTCGTCCTGGTGCTCTCCGGGACCCTCGCGGTGAGCCGAGTCAACTGGTCGGGGGGCTCCTCCGACCCGGTGCTCACCGCAGCGGACACCTCCACGTCCGCCGGCACCTCGCGTGCCGCCAAGCGCGCCCCGCAGGACGTCCTGCGGGACAAGCTGCTGACCGAGTTGCAGCAGGAGAACCCGGGCGTCGCCCTCACCCACCTCCAGCAGGCCGTGAACGACCGCCCGTCGCTGGCCCGGCACTGCGCGTCCATCGCCCGCGCCCTCGGCCAGGCAGCCGTCCGGGTCTACGGCCCGACGCGCGCCCAGTCCTTCGCCCGCCCGGTCTGCGACACCGCCTTCGCCACCGGCGTCGCCGCCGCACACAGCTGAGCGCACCGCCCTGCCACCGGGTGGGAAGCCGACAGCGGCAGACGCGGGAACCCCTCGTCCGCCGCCGTCTCCGGGCGGGACGCCCCGTACAGTTCGGTCTCATGAGCGATCCGAGCGCCGCGTCCCGCCCCGTTCAAGCCGTCGTTCTGGCCGGCGGCCAGGGCTCCCGGCTGCGTCCGTACACCGACGACCGGCCCAAGCCGATGGTCGAGATCCCCGGGACGGGGACGCCGATCATCGGCCATCAGCTGTCCTGGCTCGCCGAGGAGGGCGTGACGGACGTGGTGGTCTCCTGCGGCCACCTCGCCGATGTGCTGCAGAAGTGGCTGGACACGGCCGATCTGCCCGTCTCCGTCACCACGGTCGTGGAGTCGGAGCCCCTCGGCCGCGGCGGCGGCCTCAAGTACGCCGCGGCTCATCTGCCCCACCCGGACCAGCCCTGGTACGCCACGAACGGCGACATCTGGACCCGGTTCTCGCTGCGTGACATGGCCGACTTCCACACCGAGCGGGACGCGATCGCGACACTCGCCCTGGCCCGGCCCCGCCTGCCGTGGGGCGCGGTGAAGACCGACGGCTTCGGCCACATCACCGACTTCATCGAGGCCCCGCCGTCGACCTTCGAGATCAACGCGGGCGTCTATGTCTTCTCCCCCGAGTTCGCGGACCTGCTGCCGCAGCGGGGCGACCATGAGCGTACGACGTTCCCCCGCCTGGCCCGGGAGCAGCGGCTGGCCGGCTTCACCATCCCGCAGGGGTCCTACTGGCGTGCCATCGACACGGCCAAGGACCTGACGGAGGCGGCGAAGGAGCTGGCCGCGCAGGGGCGCTGAGAGCGAGACAAGCG